>NZ_JAODZS010000048.1:0-22859 GCF_029835375.1 Morganella sp. GD04133
GTACGTATTGTTGCGATACATTTAAAATATCGGTGTCAGCGGAAAATAACTAAATAGAGCCGGCCACATTTTTTCCGGATAAAATCGGGTACCCATAACAGAGTTCCCTGCTATCAATACGATATAAAAAAGAAAAAAACCGCCATCACCTTAAATACCGTCAACTTTGACGGCTTTTATCGGAATGATAATGACTGATTTTATTTGATGTATTAGGCGAACAGGTTTAATTTTATGCAAATATATATTGGCTGTGTCTTTAGAACTGTCTTTTTCATACCGATATTATAAGTATTAACATTCATTCGCAGGCAGGATAATAATATGGCTTCAATAACATCGTTAGGAATTGGTTCAGGTCTGGATACAGCAAACATGCTCGAGCAGCTCAAATACAACGAGCAAAAGCGTCTGCTGCCTTATACCAATATGCAGAACAGCTATGAGTCGAAAATCTCTGCCTGGGGGCAGATTTCAAGCTCGCTGGATGCCCTGAATAAAAGCATCAAACCGCTGCAGGGTGATGCCTTTCACGCGGTAAATGTCAGCAGCAACAAAGCGTTTACCGCAACCGCAACATCCGGTGCAATCGCGGACAGCCATAGCGTGACAGTGTCACAGCTGGCAATGTCACATAAAGTCAAAACTCAGCCACTGGGCCCTAACCAGAATGCCGATACCCCGCTGGGAGAGCAGGGCCAGGGTTCACGGACTGTCGTCATCGAGCAGAAAGACGGCTCCGAAATGCGCGTGGAGCTGAAAGATGATGAAACATCACTGAACCAGATTGCCAAAGCCATTAACAAGGAAGATGGTGATGTTCACGCAAGTGTACAGAATACTGATCAGGGTCCGCAGTTAGTACTGACGTCTAAAACGACCGGTACTGACGGTGAAATGAGTGTCCGGGTTGAGGGTGATCAGGAACTGGATGATGTCCTGCATTTCGAGAACGGTCAGTCGGAGGAGGACGGTCAGCCGGGGATGAGAACCGTTGCAGCCGCACAGGATGCAAAACTGACGGTTGACGGCAGTTCTTATACCCGTTCAAGCAACACTATCGACGATATCCTGACCGGTGTGACGCTCGAACTGAAAGAAGTCTCCGAAAAGGATCCCACTAGTAAGGATGGTTGGAAGGCGGAAACGTTGTCTCTGACACCGGATATGTCTCAGTATAAAACCAGCATTCAGAATTTCGTGACTGAGTACAATGCGCTGATTAATCAGACCACCGCATCCAGTAAATATGTACCGAGTGATTCCTCCGGATTAACTAATAATGACGTCCAGAGACCTAACTCAGAAAATGGCGCCTTAATGGGTGATTCCATGCTCCGCGGCCTGGTCAATGAAACCCGTACCGCGGTTAACGGCGTCTACGGCGAAAATGGTGCAGAGTACCGGTCATTAGCGGATATCGGTATCACTATCGACCCGAAAACCGGTCTCATGACGCTGAGTGAAGACAAGCTTGATGCCGCGATTGCAAATGACCCTGATGCCGTTGCCAATATTTTTATGGATAAAAACGGCAATGAAGGATTAGCCAGCACCTTAGGCGGGATTATCACCAAATATAATGGTGATCCTGACAAAAAGATTGACGGATCAATCAAAGCCGCGACTGACAGCCTGAATAAACAAGTCGAGCAGGTCAAAGAACAGATTGAGAGAACACAGAAACTGATTGATGCACAGGTTGAGCGTTATCGTATCCAGTTCCAGACCCTGGATACCACGATGGCCAGCCTCAACAGCACCAGTAATCAGCTCGGCGCTCTCATTTCAACATTAAATAACTAATATTTTGTTTTCCGGACAGGAGACATCTCCTGTCCTTTTTTCTGCTACGGAATACATGATGTATACACCTCACAGCTCTAATTCTTATGCGCAGGTCGATTTACAAAGCAAGCTGATTGGTGCAACACCGCACCAGTTAATTACCATGCTGTTTGACGGCGCTCATAACGCTATTTTGCGGGCAAAAATCTATTTTGCTAATGGCAATATCGCGAAGCGTGGTGAAATGATCTCGAAAGCCATCAATATCCTTGATAATGGTTTGCGGGCATCCCTGGATCACGAAATCGGCACCACTATTTCGGCTGATTTAGAGAGCCTTTACGAATACATGTCACGAACGCTGCTTAACGCAAATTTAAAAAATGACCCGGCTTTACTTACCCATGTGGATGAGATATTGATGAATCTGGCCGATACATGGAAAGAAATTTCGCCAAATACAAGAGGTTAACAATGAATAAAACCACTTCCGCCTGTTTTCAGGATGTCTACAAAGAAAACCTGTCTCTGCTTGAAATGGCACGGGAAGAACGCTGGGATGAGTTCGCTGAACAGGCAGAACGTTATGTGATTATGATTCATGATGTCTTCGGCATGGAAATTGATGAACTTGATTCCGAAGGAAAGCGCTCTCTGCTGAAAATTATGCAGGATATTCAGGATAATGAGAAAGAAATGACCGATAAATTAAAACAACGCCTTTCTTTTCTCAAAGAGAATATGTCAAGACTTCATCACGGCAACAAATGCAGCCAGCTCTACAGTAATCAGTTTATCTCAGTAAAACAAAATTACCGTTAAACGCATCCGGCTTACCGCTCAGAGACAGTCTGCCTGTTAATATCAGTTCACTTTATAGTTCATGGTCAGCGAGTTCCGGAGTACTCTCAGAGGAGGACGGAGCTGGCCAATAGCATTCACACTATACACAAAATAGTATGACTCATCCGCAGGCCACCGGGATTTCGGTGTGAACTGCCCGCTTAAACCATACAGTTTTTCACACCCTCCTGAGTAACACAGCTGAATCTTCAGCCCTGCCGGCGGCGGGGACAATAACGCAACCTGCCAGTAAATCCGGGTGGCCGAGGCCTGCAGCGGAACAGACGCCGGCGCCTCCAGTACATTGCCTCTCATTGACTGGCGGCCCACACTAAGGAGGCCGCCTGCGGATTCTTTTTGCCATGATCCGGTTGTGTTTGCCTGAAGATCCGGACAGAACAACGCCACAATCAGCAAAAGGATCTTTTTACCGGTCATGAGGCATTATCCCCGCCGATAACGGCCGTAATGCGTACTGTCCGGTTATTACTGATTTCCATATTGGAGAGCACCACCAACTGAGGATAAGCCCGGCGCAGGAAGCGCGACAGCATAACGCGAAGCAGCGGCGTGGTTAATAATACCGGTGTCACGCCCAGCGCGGTTTGCTGAGTAATGGCCCGTTCAGTCTGCGACAGTAAGTTTGCGGCGATACCCGGTTCAATCGATGTGCCGTTCTGTATTGACTGAATAAGCAGACGTTCAATCGTGGTATCCAGGCCGATAACCTGGCATTCCTCACTTCCCGGGAACCATTGCTGGGTGATCGCCCTGCCAAGGCTGATACGAACCTGAGAGGTCAGGTCATCCGGATCCGTTATCGTGCCGCAATTGTCGGCAAGGGTATCAATAATCGTGCGCATATCGCGGATAGAGACACGTTCAGATAACAGGTTTTGCAGTACTTTGTGGAAAAGCGTAATCGAAACCAGTCCCGGAATCACATCCTCAACCAGTTTTGGTGATTCTTTGGTCAGGCGATCCAGAAGCATCTGCGTTTCCTGACGGCTGAACAGTTCATCAGTATGTAAGACAATAAGATGGTTCAGGTGCGTGGCAATTACAGAGCTCGGGTCAACCACGGTATAATTGAGTGTCTGCGCCTCTTCACGCAACACTTCCTCAATCCAGTATGCCGGTAAACCGAATGCCGGGTCTTCGCACATGATCCCTGACAGTTCCCCGTCAGCGCAGCCCGGGTTAATCGCCATCCAGCGCTCAGGCTGAACCTCACCACGGCCGATTTCAACACCTTTGAGCAGGATCCGGTAAACGGTCGGTGCCAGGTCAAGATTATCCCTGATATGCACGGAAGGCAGTAAGAATCCCATATCCTGAGCGAATTTTTTACGGATCCCGCGGATACGTGTCAGTAACTGGCCGTCCTGATTACTGTCAACCATCGGAATAAGGCGGTAGCCCACTTCCAGCCTGAGCACATCTTCCATCTGCACATCATTCCAGGACACTTCGGAAGCCTGTGTTTCTTCCTGTTGCAGCTTTTTCACGGCTTCATCTGTATTTTCGCCGCCGGATGCTTCTTTTTTCTCATCCCGGCCGCGTAACCACCACGCCAGAGATAACAACGCGATCGTAAATACCAGGAAGATGAAATTCGGCATGCCCGGAATTAATCCCAGCAGGCCGATAACCGCTGCGGAAAGCACCATGACGCGCGGGCTGCTTAACAGCTGTCCGACCATCTGCTCACCGACATCCTGTTCGGTGGATACACGGGTAACGATAACACCGGCAGCGGTGGAAATAATTAAGGCAGGGATCTGGGCAACAAGGCCATCACCGATAGTCAGCAAGGTATATGTTTCACCCGCCTGGGCGAATGACATATTATGCTGGGTCATCCCGATCAATAATCCGCCGATAAGGTTAATTGCCATGATCAGCAGGCCGGCAATCGCATCACCGCGCACAAATTTACTGGCACCGTCCATCGAACCGTAAAAATCGGCTTCCTGAGTGACATCTTTACGGCGTTTGCGGGCCTCAGCTTCGCCGATCAGACCGGCATTTAAATCCGCATCGATCGCCATCTGTTTACCCGGCATACCATCCAGGGCAAAACGGGCACCCACTTCCGCAATACGCCCCGCACCTTTGGTGATAACCATAAAGTTAATAATAATCAGAATGGCAAAAACCACGATACCGATGGCAAAGTTACCGCCGACCAGAAAATGACCGAATGCCTCAATAACATGCCCTGCCGCCGCCGGGCCATTGTTCCCGTCCATCAGAACAACACGGGTTGATGCAATATTCAGAGCCAGCCGCAGCAAGGTGGAGAACAGCAAAATAGTCGGGAATGCCGAAAACTCCAGGGTATTCTGGTTAAACATTGCCACCATCAAAATCATCAGAGAAAGGACGATATTGAACGTAAATAATGCATCCAGAATAAACGGCGGCAACGGCAGAACCATCATTGCAAGGATCATGATGATCAGTACAGGGCCTGCAAGAATCTGCCATTGTGTCTGTTTAAAATTCGGTAAACGTAATTTACCGGCGAGATTAGCCATTTCTTGTTACTCTCTGGTTTGAAAATCCATATCCCGCGGAACGGGTAAATTATCGGGTGATTTCGGTTTAATACCCCCGCTGTTACGCCAGCGTCTGATACCGTAAACCCAGGCAAGGACTTCTGCGACAGCGCTGTACAATGTTACCGGGATCTGTTCTCCCGGCTCACAATGGCGATAAAGCGCCCTCGCCAGCGGAGGTGCCTCAAGCGAGGGGATCCCGTGCTCTTTTCCCAGTTCACGGATCCGCAGTGCAACTTCACCGGCGCCTTTTGCCAGAACCACCGGGGCAGACATTCCGTTTTCTTTGTACGACAACGCGACGGAATAATGCGTCGGGTTATTGACGATAACGTCGGCATCAGGAACATCCGCCATCATCCTGCCGCGGGCCGCCGCGCGCTGTAACTGGCGGATACGTCCTTTAACCTGCGGATCACCTTCCTGCTGTTTAAATTCATCCCTGATTTCCTGGCGGCTCATCCGGAGTTTCTTCAGATTGCTCATAATCTGGTAAAAAACGTCGTAACCGGCGACAGGAATTAAAAACAAAATCACAGTCAGCAGGGCGTAAAGTATCAGCATCATGGCATCACCTAATGCCCCGACAACCGATTGGTTAACTAATTGAATAAAATATGATTTATTAAGATAGAAAAATAATGCACCGGCACACCCGACTAATGCGACTTTCAGGACACCTTTTAATAATTCAGAAAGCACCTGCTTTGACAGCAGACGCTTAAATCCCGCAACGGGAGAGATACGCTTTAAATCAACCTTGATAGATTTGGCACTTAAGTTCAGTCCGCCAAGCAGCAGCGGGGAAGCAATACCGGTAATATACAGCCCGAGCATAAAAGGCAGCACCGCTTTCATTGCCATACCAAACAGGTTATCCATCTGATAAAACATACGGTTAGTTTCAATTGCTGCGCTGATATCAAACCTCAGCCCTTCAGACAGCAATTGTGAGAGCCCTCTTACCAGGTAGCTTCCGGATGAAAACATAAGTGCCCATCCCACCAATAACATCATCACGGATGTTAATTCTTTCGAACGGGGAATTTGTCCTTCTTTGCGTGCCTTCTCCCGTTTATGGGGGGTGGGGTCTTCTGTTTTTTCTACATCACTTTCTTCTGCCATAAGCGTTCCGGGTCAGTCAGAAAATAAAAAACAGAAAATGGCAGCTGTGATAAACAGCCGCTCCGCAGACACCCTTTACCGCAACACATCAGAAGCCAAGGCTCTCGAGTAAATCGTCCACCTGATCCTGTGTCGCAACAACACCTGTTTTACTCTGGTCAATCTGAGGACCGTTTTTGAGATCATCCTTTTTATCCGCAGGTGCCGTTTCAGATTCAGGCATATTTTCAACCAGAACCTGGACCAGCTCTTTTTCCAGTGCTTCAATCAGTTTCATCATCCGCTGAATAACCTGACCGGTCAGATCCTGGAAATCCTGAGCCATCATGATTTCCATCAGCTGCTCATTCGTCTGTCCGGCAAGCACCGGTACGGCGGTCAGAAATGCCCGCGTATCCGTGACTAACTCTTTGGCAACCGGCATTTCCACCGGTTTATCAAACCACTCATCCCACCGCGTGGTTAATTCGGTGGATCTGCTGCTCAGCTCATCCTGCAAAGGACGGGCGATTTCCACACAGTTCAGCGCACGTTCTGCCGCCTGTGATGTTTTACTCACAATATAATTCAGACGATCACGGGCATCCGGAATTGCTTCTGCCGCATCCATAATCGCGCGATCAAGTCCCAGATTCGTCAGACTATCGCGCAACAAACGGGTCAACTGACCTATGCGTGAGAAAATACTCCGGAAATTTTCAGTCGAATGCTGACTCACCTGCGTATCCATCATTTACCACCCGAGTTTTTCAAATATTTTATTCAGCTTTTCTTCCAGTATTGCTGCTGTAAATGGTTTAACAACATACCCGTTTGCACCTGCCTGAGCGGCTGCAATGATATTTTCCTTTTTGGCTTCCGCAGTCACCATCAGCACCGGAAGCGCGGCTAACGCCGGGTCTTTACGGATTTCAGTCAGCAGCTGCAGGCCGTCAACATTCGGCATATTCCAGTCACTGATGACAAAATTGAATGTTGATTCACGTAATTTTTCCAGAGCATCCTGACCATCTTCGGCTTCTTCCACATTATTGAACCCGAGATCCTTGAGTAAATTGCGGACAATGCGCCGCATTGTAGAAAAGTCGTCAACGACTAAGAAACGAAGATTTTTATCTGCCATTACATTTTCCTGATTGTTTAATATTAACCAACATCACACCGGTTACAGTGCTGAGAAATTAAATACGGTTCGCCTGACCAACGATATTATTGAGGATGCTGCGGGCTATCTGATCGAGGTCAGTCACTTCGCAGGCCGCATCCAGTTTGACGGCTTCACGCGGCATACCGTAGACCACACATGTTTTTTCACTCTGTGCAATCGTCCATGCACCGGCCTGGCGCATAGCCAGCAATCCCTGGGCACCGTCACTGCCCATCCCGGTAAGAAGCGCACCAACGGCATTTTTACCGGCCACTTTGGCAACAGAGCACAACAGTGAGTCAACCGATGGCCGGTGGCGGTTAATCGGCGGCAGTTCGTTAAGGCTTAAATGATAATTCGCGCCGCTGCGGACTAATTCCATATGCTTACCGCCGGGCGCAATATACGCATGCCCGGGTAAAACACGGTCGCCGTCCTCGCCTTCTTTGACGGAAATCGCGCATAATTTATTCAGCCGTTCAGCAAAAGAGTGCGTGAATCCCGGCGGCATATGCTGAGCAATAACGATTCCCGGGCAGGTTAACGGCATCGGTGTCAGTACGTGACGTAATGCTTCCGTTCCTCCGGTCGAGGCACCAATCGAGATAATCTTTTCACTTCCGACCAGCGGCGTCTTAATCGCCGCAGGCTTAATCGCCCGGTTATCGCGGCGATAAACCCGGGCTTTTGCCGCCATGCGGATCTTTTCAACAATCATCTCGCTGTAATTGCGCATACTATTTTGCAGATCCATCTGCGGCTTTGTAATAAAATCCACGGCACCGAGTTCTAATGCACTTAACGTAATTTCAGAACCTTTATGCGTTAATGATGAAACCATAATGACGGGCATTGGCCGTAAACGCATCAGACGCTCAAGGAAATTAAGACCATCCATACGCGGCATTTCAACATCCAGCGTCAGAACATCCGGATTATGAATTTTAATTAAATCCCGGGCGATAATAGGATCTAAAGCCACAGCCACCATTTCCATATCAGGCTGGCTGTTAACAATACTGGTCATAATATTTCGGATTAACGTAGAATCATCCACGCACATTACTTTAATCTTTTTCATTATTCCCCTTTACTTTCCCTCTCCGTCAAGTACATAGACTGACTGTCCTTTTAAACGAAAGGGTGTGGTGGATTTACTGAAATGTTCAGAATGACCGATAAATAATAATCCGCCGGGTTTAAGCATTTTAGCAAATCGGTTAATAATAGTTTCCTGAGTTTTCTGATCGAAATAAATCAGAACATTACGGCAGAAGATAGAATCAAAGGGTGCCGGAACATTCCAGGTACTATTTATAAGATTAAGTCGTTCATAATGAATACAGGAGGCCAGCTCTTTTTTTACTTTAACCAGTTGGCTCTGATCATTTTTACCCCGCAGAAACCAGCGTTTTTTCTGCTCAGGCGTCAGCGATTCAATATCTCTCAGCTGATATAAGCCTTGTTTGGCTTTTAATAATACATCAGTATCGATATCTGTTGCCCACACCCGCGGCGGTGTCAGAGACGGGCCAAGCGTCTCTTCAAGCGTTATTGCGATTGATAACGGCTCTTCACCGGTCGATGCGGCGGTACACCACACGGAATAATTATTCGGGCGGGAACGGGCATGCTCTGCAAGAATAGGAAAGTGATACGCTTCCCGGAAAAACGATGTCAGGTTGGTTGTCAGCGCATTGATAAAATGCTGCCACTCACCATCGTTCGTGCTGTTTTCCAGGATAGTTATATATTCTTTGAATGAACGGACGTCGAGTTTCCGCAGTCTGCGTGAGAGACGGTTAAATACCATATCGCGCTTTTGCCCGGATAAAACAATACCGGCACGACGATAAATAAGTTCATTGATTTTTGTCAGTTCTGACTCGTTCAGACTAAGTTGAATATATTCACCCGGGTCTGAACTTCCCCCAACATTATTTTTATTTAACATGTCTGCTTAAACTCTGGTCTTGGTTACCGGAAATAACCTGAAAATCGGATATGACTTCTTACTGTTGTACGTATCTGAGTATTATATTTAAGCAATATATCAAATACACAAAAATCAATGGTTAAACAGACATATTCATAATTTCCTGGTACGCATTGACCAGCTTATTCCGGACCTGCACACCAAGGTTTAACGCAACTGATGATTTTTGCAAAGATACCATAACGTCATCCAATCCGACCCCCGGCGCACCAACCATATATTGTTGCGCCTGACTTTTCGCACTGACTTGCAAATCACTAATATTACTTATACTCTGAAACAAAATATCATTGAAATTCGTGGTTTTTGGCTGTTCGTTAATACGACCGGCCTGCGACGCCCCTTTAATTTCATTTGCCTGGATATTAATTTGTTCCAGAATGTTATTCATTGCCTGAATTGACATGTTTTTCTTCTTAAATTTATTGAAATAATCTTACCCAGAATAATTCGTCAACTATATCATGAGCGCAAAAGTGCATCATAGCCTGATAAGTTCACACAAATAGGAACTTATTATGCATTGGTTGTCAGTCGGTCTTATGGATAATGTGCGGTGGTATTATCCGTGACAAAACACAATCAGCCTTATTTTTTATAAGGTCATATTAGCCTTTGTTTGGTAGTTGCTTTATTCATATATACAGGACTATGGCATGAATGCCACAACCGCGAGTAGCAAAAAAAATATCGCTGAAGAGTTCAAAGTCGCACTTGAACGCTTTCGGGCTAACCCGAAAATTATCTTTGCAATTGCAGCTGCAGCAGCACTCTCTGTTGTTGTTGCCTTACTGCTTTGGGCCAGAAGTCCTGACTATCGCTTGCTGTACAGTAACATCAGCGATCAGGATGCCGGGGCAATTGTCGCCCAGCTGGCGCAGATGCAGGTTCCTTATCGCTTTGAAGAGCATGGCGGCGCCATACTCATTCCGGCCGATCAGGTATACGAAGTACGTTTAAAACTGGCGCAACAGGGTTTACCAAAAGGCGGAACCGTCGGTTTTGAACTGATGGACCAGGAAAAATTTGGTATCAGCCAGTTCAGTGAGCAGATTAACTATCAACGGGCTCTGGAAGGCGAACTTTCCCGGACGATTGATACTATCGGCTCGATCAGTAATGCCCGTGTTCACCTGGCGTTACCGAAAGCATCACTCTTTGTCAGAGAACAAAAACAACCTTCGGCCTCTGTCACACTGACAATCGCCAGAGGGGGTACGCTGGATCCGAATCAGGTCAATGCGATTACGCACCTGGTGTCCAGTGCTGTTCCGGGCCTGACACCGGCCAATGTCACCATCGTTGATCAGAACGGTCAGCTGCTGACGCAAAATGGCGGACAAGGGACGCAGACCTCTCAGCTGAAATATACCGGCGAGATTGAAGCGGACTATCAGCGCCGGATCATTGCGATTCTGGCACCGATTGTCGGGGCCGGGAATGTCCGGGCTCAGGTGACCGCGCAGGTTGATTTTACTGAGCATGAACAAACGTCAGAACAATATCAGCCGAATACCGCCGCTGACAAAATGGCTATCCGCAGCCGTCAGAGCAGCTCTTCCGAGCAGGGCGGACGCAATGCCGCCGGCGGTGTTCCGGGGGCATTGAGTAATCAGCCGCCTGTCGCACCGGTCGCGCCGATTGAGGATCCGGCTGCCAATACCGCCGCTAACGGTAATGCAGGGAATAATGCCGGCAATAACGCAGGCAATGCAGCCCAGGGGCAGCAGGGAGCCGCGAATGCAAGAACCGCCGGTACACCATCCGTCCCTTACAGTCAGCGTAACGAGGAAACGACTAACTACGAAGTCGATAAAACCTTAACCCATACCCGCAAAAGTACGGGCACGCTGATGCGCTTATCTGCCGCCATCGTCATCAATAACCAGGTGAATGATGAGGGAGAGAGTATTGCGTTATCAAAAGAGCAGATGGATAAAATTGAAGCGCTTGCCAAAGAAGCCATCGGTTTCTCCGGCCCGCGCGGCGATACCCTGAATATCGTGAATACCCCTTTCAGCACACTGGACGATATTGCAACTCCGCCGCTGTGGGAACAACCCGCTGTTATCGATGCCGGTCTGACCGCACTGCGTTATCTGCTGGTGCTCATTGTGGCCTGGATTCTGTGGCGTAAAGCGGTTCAGCCATTCTGGATGAAGCACCATGAAATGGCACTTCAGCGCCTGGAGATGGAGAAAGAAAAACGTCAGGCTGAAATTGACGCCAAGCTCAAACGTGCAGAAGACAATTTACGCTCGAAAGCTGAACAGAAAATGCAGAGCGAAGAGAACATGCATAAGCTCCGTGAACTCGCAGAGCATGATTCACAAATTATCGCACTGGTTATCCGTCAGTGGATAAATAAGGAGCAAAAATCATCATGAATGCTTATGAAAAAAGCGCCATTGTCATGATTACGTTAGGTGATGAACGTGCTGCAGCTGTATTTAAGCATCTGAATACGCATGAAGTTACCGAAATAAGCAGCGCGATGGCCAAAATGAGCAGCTACACCTACGAACAGCTTTCGCAGGTGATGAGTGAATTCCATCGTGATGCCGGCGAGTATGCCACGCTCAATATTAATACCAATGAATATCTGCGTAATGTTCTGGTACGGGCGCTCGGTGAAGAGCGCGCCGCCAGCCTGCTTGAGGATCTGCTCGATACCCAGTCCAGTAATGACGGTATTGAAACACTGAACGACATGGAGCCGCAGTCTGTCTGTGATCTGATTCGTGACGAGCATCCGCAGATTATTGCCACGATTCTGGTTCACCTCAAACGCAGCCAGGCTGCGGATGTGCTGGCCCGGTTCGACGAGAAAACCCGTAATGACATCATGCTGCGTATTGCCACCTTCGGTGGTGTTCAGCCTGCCGCATTGCAGGAACTGACTGAGGTCCTGAATAATCTGCTGCACGGCCAGAATCTCAAACGAAGCAAGATGGGCGGCGTAAGACCGGCTGCGGAAATTCTGAACCTGATGAAAAGTCAGCAGGAAGATGCCGCCATTGCTGCCGTCAGAGAGTTTGACCAGGAACTGGCTCAGAAAATCATTGATGAAATGTTTCTGTTCGAAAACCTGGTGGAAATGGAAGACCGGAGTATTCAGCGGATCCTGCAGGATATCGAGCAGGAGTCGCTCATTATTGCACTTAAAGGCTCTGATCAGCAGTTACGTGACAAGTTCTTCCGTAACATGTCGCGCCGTCAGTCTGAAATTATGATCGACGACCTCAATACCCGTGGTCCGGTACGTATGTCTCAGGTAGAAACTGAACAGAAAAATATCCTTAACGTGGTAAGACGCCTCGCAGAAAGCGGTGAGATTGTTATTGGTGGTGGTGAAGATGTCTACGTCTGATAATGCTCCGCAAAATTCATGGCAGCCATGGGTACCGGCTGATTTATTAGCCGGCAGCAAGGACGACATGCCTGTGATCCCTGCCGACACGCAAAGCAATAATGCCGCGTCTGACGAAGCCTCCAGGGCCGAGCATGCCCGTCTGCGTCAGGCTGCGGAAAAAAAAGGGTTTGAGCAGGGAAGCTCACAAGGTTATGAGGCCGGACGGAAAGAAGGCTTTGATACCGGATTAGAAGAAGGCAGACAAAAAGGCCTGGAACAGGGCAAAGAAGAGATGGCGGCACAGCAGAAGGAAATGACTGACCGCCTGGGGGAGCTGATGCATAACCTGCAAAGCGCTCTCGACAATCTCGACTATGTTATCCCGTCCAGACTGATGCAGCTGGCACTGAGCGCCACACGCTCAGTGCTGGGCACACAGGCTATCGGTGATATCAGCACAACGCTGTTACAGGAACGTATAAAAGACATTCTCCGTGATGAGTCTCTGCTGAAAAATGAAGCCTGTTTATGGGTCAGTGAACAGGACAGTGAGCTGATTAAAGAACAGTTTTCAAAAACGCTGGCTGCCCGCGGCTGGTCACTGAATACGGACAGCCACATGTTACCCGGCGGGTGCCGTATCACCACCGACGAAATGGAGATCGACGAAAGCCTCGAAATGCGCTGGAAGATGCTGTGCGAGCTGGCACGCGAGGATAATTATAAATGACCTCCGGATTAAAAAAATGGCTTAACACACTGGATACCAAGGAAAAGGAAATCACAGAGTTACCGCCATACCGGCAATACGGAAAATTGGTCCGGGCAACCGGACTGGTCATGGAAGCGGCAGGGCTGAAACTGCCTATCGGGGCATTATGTTTTGTTGCCCGCGATAACGGCGGTGAGCAGCAGTACATCGAGAGTGAAGTCGTTGGCTTCAATGGCAAGACGCTCTATCTGATGCCGCTGGAGCATGTCGATGGCCTGTTGCCGGGCGCGCTGATTTACACTGAAAAAAAATATACCGCCGGTAAAAAACTGCCTCTGGGTAAAGAACTGCTCGGCCGGGTGCTTGACCCGAGAGCCAGGCCTCTTGATGGCCTGCCGGTTCCGGTATGTGAAAAGTACGGTGAACTGTTTACCGCTCCTTTCAACCCGCTCCTGCGCGATCCGATAAAGAATGTGCTGGATGTCGGTGTCCGGGCAATCAATGGTCTCCTGACCGTCGGACGCGGACAACGAATGGGGCTGTTTGCCGGATCCGGCGTCGGGAAAAGCGTACTCCTGGGGATGATGGCCCGTTACACAAAAGCGGACGTGATTGTCGTGGGATTAATCGGTGAACGGGGACGCGAAGTAAAAGACTTTATCGAAAATATTCTCGGTAAAGACGGCGTAAACCGTTCCGTGGTCATTGCTGCTCCGGCAGATGTCTCGCCTATCCTGCGTATGCAGGGGGCCGTTTATGCGACACGTATCGCCGAAGATTTCCGTGACAGCGGTCTGAATGTCCTGCTTATCATGGATTCACTGACCCGCTACGCCATGGCGCAGCGTGAAATAGCACTGGCGATCGGGGAACCGCCGGCCACGAAAGGGTATCCGCCTTCCGTGTTTGCCAAACTCCCTGCATTAGTGGAGCGGACCGGTAACGGCATCAAAGGCGGGGGTTCCATTACCGCTTTTTATACCGTACTGACAGAAGGTGATGACCAGCAGGATCCGATCGCGGATTCCGCCCGTGCCATTCTTGACGGGCATGTCGTACTTTCACGGCGGCTGGCAGAATCAGGCCATTATCCGGCGATTGATATTGAAGCATCCATAAGCCGGGCAATGACGGAAATCATCGCGCCTGCACATTACAAAAAGGTTCAGAGATTCAAACAATTACTCTCTGCATATCAGCGTAACCGCGATCTTATCAGCGTTGGCGCCTATGCGGCGGGTACTGACCCGTTACTGGATCAGGCAATAGCGCTCTACCCCCGTCTTGAGCGCTATCTGCAACAAGGTATTTATGAGCAAAGTGAATACGAAGCCTGTTACACACAGCTTTCCGCACTTTTTCCTGAGCTGCCTGATGAATAAACAGAGTGGATACTATGAGCCGTCATGACCCTATGGACGTATTACGCGACCTGGCCGATAAAAAACTGACCGATACCACGAACCATCTCGGAAAGATGCGGCAGGAATATGCTCATGCTAACAACCAGCTGACATCGCTCGAAAATTATGAGCAGGAATATCAGCAGCAAATGCAGTCAGGGATGACGGATAAAGGGATGACAGTCATTGAATTATTGTCACACCAATCATTTATTGCATCGCTTGGTAAGGTCATCAATCACCAGAAACACCAGGTGGAATTGTGTCAGCACTCTGTCGATAACGCGGTTGGTTTATGGCACAAGGATAAACAACGGCTTAATGCTTTCGACACACTGAAACAACGCGCTGAAGTCGCCCGCGTAATGCAGGAAAACCGGCGTGATCAAAAATTGATGGATGAATTCGCTCAACGTGTTACCCGCAGGAATACTTAAATGAATATAAATATGATACCTACCTATTCCGGCACGCCTGATAGTCTCAACCATCAGGATTACACCGGGCAGGGTGATTTTGCTGCTGATATGGCCGGTTATATGGCCTTGTTAGCCTCGGTAACAGACAATGCGTCTGAAAATAATGAGAAACCGCCGGAAGAAAACCCGGTCAATGAGATAGCACTCATTACCGCGCCGGTTAACACGCTCGAACAACCGATGCCGGCATTACCGTTACCGGCCGGTGCTGATCAGCCTGCCTTAACCGCTGACGGAAAACCGGTAGCCGGTGTACCGGCAGAAGGCGGTGATACCGCTGCTGAATCCCCGCTGATAAAAATGATGCCGGAAACCGACATCACCGCCGCAGCCGCTGACGTCCCTGATGAACTGGCAACCACCGCCGCGCAGGTCCGTGATGCCGTCAGTACCGTCAGACAGGATCCGGATAACCGGATGACGCTGGTGTCTGATAAAGCGCGGAATGCCCCGCCGGCCTCAGCGCCGCAACCGGCTGAAGTCTTATCCGGTAAACCTGCTGAACCTGTGGTACCGGTATACGGTAATATGCAGACAGATGAACCGGTTGTCAGTCATGAAAATACCCTTGCCGAAAAAACAACATTACTGCCGGCAGGGATTGCGGAAACCCGGCCTGCAACCATAACACCGGCCGCATCTGCCCCGGTTCCTGTATCAGTATTACCTCAGACAACCGGAACGGCTGAATGGCAAAAATCACTGGGACAGCAGATTGCGCTTTTCGCCCGTAATGGTATCCAGCATGCGGAACTGCGGTTACATCCGGAAGAGCTCGGCGCGGTGCAAATCAGTATGCGGATGAATAATGAGCGCATGCATATTCATTTCATCGCTGAGCACGCGCATGCCCGTGATGCCCTGGAAAATGCCCTGCCGAATTTACGTCAGTCATTAAATGAATCGGGGATTCAGCTCGGACAAAGCCATATCGGCGCAGATTCCGGAACCACGCCGGGCGATAAGCGGGCAGGAACACCGGAACGGATCAGAAAAGAAGATCCGGATATTCAGGAAGAGCATGAAGACCCGGCACCGGCAACACAATTAACTTATTATCGTAATGGTATCAATACTTTCGCCTGACGATAAGGGAATCAACCCGTAAACTGCCGGCATTAATTTTCGCTTTTCACTGAATTGTCTAACTGATGAGATGTAATAAGATACACATCTCATCTTTATTGCCATTTTTGGCATACAGATTTTTATACAGGAATTAATTCAAGAATGGCCAGGAAGAAACAAAAAAAAAGTGAAGGAAAATCTAAGTTTCCATTTCTTTTACTATTAATGATGAGTCTGACTATCTCTGCAATCGCATTTGCAGGGTATATGTGGTTTGAACATCAGAAAGTAAAAGATACATTAATGAATACCGCATCGGAAACTGTAGCCAGACCAGCTGTTGTCTCACCTGAGCCGATTTATTTTCCTCTGGAAGCCTTTACGATCAGCCTGAAACCATCAGTGCCGGGAAGCCCTAAGATTTTATATATCGGCCTGACGCTGAGACTGGCGAACGAAACGTCAAAACAAAATATTGAGAAATTTTTACCGGAAATCCGCAGTCGTTTACTGATGTTATTTTCTCATCAGGAACCGGGTGATTTATTAAACGACGAAGGTAAGCAGCGTTTGATGTCTGAAATTAAAGATGTAATAAATAAGTCTTTGAACGGTCAGGACAGCATACAGATAACAGATGTCTTATTTAATGCATTTATACTACGGTAATATTTATGTCTGATAGTTTTTTATCCCAGGCTGAAATTGATCTGCTGTTAAATGGTGAAAACCAGGGAGAAAACAGCAGTTCTGAAGATAAGCTGAATCTTGATGCGAATATCAAGCCTTACGATCCGAATACACAACGCCGTGTTATTCGTGAACGTCTGCATTCACTTGAGATCATCAATGAACGTTTTGCACGGCAGTTTCGCAGCGGCTTATTTAATTTATTACGCCGTAGCCCTGACGTCACTGTAGGCGGGATAAAAATTCAGCCTTATCATGAGTTTGCCCGTAACCTTCCGGTACCGACAAACCTGAATTTAGTGCATCTGAATCCTTTGCGCGGGACCGCATTATTCGTTTGTTCGCCTAATCTGGTCTTTATTGCCGTTGATAACCTGTTTGGCGGGGATGGTCGTTTTCCGACAAAAGTTGACGGCCGTGAATTCACCCCGACAGAACAACGCATAATTAACCGCATGCTGAACATGGCATTACAGGCCTATGATGAAGCCTGGAGTTCTATTTTTCCGCTGAAAACAGAATATGTCCGTTCTGAAATACAAGTGAAATTCACAAATATCACATCATCACCAAATGATATTGTGGTCACCACACCATTTTATGTTGAGGTGGGATCACACAGTGGTGAGTTTGATATTTGTATTCCTTTCAGCATGATTGAGCCTATCAGAGAATTACTGATGAATCCGCCGCTGGAAAACTCCCGGCAGGAAAATACAAACTGGCGTAACACACTCGCGCAGCAGGTCAAAAATACTGAGCTCGAACTGGTGTCAACGTTAGTGAATATTCCGACACGTCTTTCTGATGTATTAAAAATGAAGAAGGACGACATTATTTCATTTGATAAACCCGATTTAATTGAAGCTGCTGTTGACGGAGTTCCCGTACTGTCAGCGAAATATGGCTGCAGAGAAAATCAGTATGCTTTACAAGTCGAGAATCTCATTCCCTCGGCTTTATTATCATTTACAAAGGAATAGTTGAAAAATGAGTGATAACGAAACTTCACCAACCGGAAATCAGGATAATTTAGATGACCTGTGGGGAAGTGCTATGAGTGAGCAGTCCGCAGCTGAGACATCAGAGCAGAATAAAACATCCAATGCGGCGACTGACCATATCACAAACAGCTTCCCTGAAGATCTCAATCTGATTCTGGATATTCCGGTAAACATGACCGTTGAACTCGGAAGAACAAAGATGACGATTAAAGAACTTCTGAGGTTAAACCAGGGGTCAATCGTTTCACTGGATGGTCTGGCCGGTGAACCTCTTGATATTTTAATTAATGGCTACCTGATTGCCCAGGGTGAAGTCGTCGTTATCTCGGATAAATTTGCGATACGTATTACCGATATTATTACGCCTTCCGAACGGATCCATCGTCTGAGCCGATAATGACAACACAAGCACAATCAACAACGCAGACAACAACACCGGAAGGCCCTGTATTTACACCGGGGGGCCTTATCAGTGAGGTAGGAGGAGGATTAGTCCTGGTACTTCTCCTCTTCGTTGTTGGTGCGTGGGTAGCTAAACGGTTACGTTTTTTTTCCGGAAAAACCGGCAACGGATCAAACCTGGTTACCGTCAGACATAACCAGCTTATCGGACAACATGGCCGGTTAGTCGTCGTTGAATTCAATGAACAATTGTTATTATTAGGTGTCTGTCAGCAAAATATGCAATGTCTGGCCACAATGGAAAAACCGGCTGAAGAACTATCAGATCCTGTCCCGGCACCCTTCAAAAACATACTGAAAGGACTGACCGCCGGGAAAAGCGGAGCTGATAAAAATGATGCGTAAACATTACATTATTCCTGTACTGACAGCGGTATTTTCACTGTTACTCCCTCAGTTCGCCTGGGCTGCAAACAGTGATCTCCTGCTGATGCGGGACGGCCACTCGGAAGGCTGGTCATTACCGGTTCAGACACTGGTTCTGTTAACGTCACTGACATTTTTACCGGCCTGTTTACTGCTGATGACCGGGTTTACCCGGATTATCATCGTGCTGGGATTATTACGCAGTGCGCTGGGAACACCATCAACCCCCCCAAACCAGGTCTTATTAGGTCTCGCATTATTTTTGACCTTTTTTGTTATGGCGCCTGTGTTCAGTGATGTTTATGAAAATGCCTGGGTACCGCTGTCAGAAGATAAAATCACGATGGAAGAAGCGCTGCCGAGAGCGGAACAGCCTTTCAGGGCGTTTATGCTGGAACATACCCGTGAAAGTGATTTAGCGCTGTTTACCCGTATCGCCAAACATGATAACTACGCGACACCGCAGGATGTACCGCTGCGGGTTCTGATGCCGGCCTTCGTTATCAGTGAACTGAAAACCGGATTTCAGATAGGTTTTACCGTTTTCATTCCTTTTCTGATCATTGACCTGGTGGTTGCCAGCGTACTGATGGCATTAGGTATGATGATGGTTCCGCCTGCGACAATTTCACTCCCCTTCAAGCTGATGCTTTTCGTGCTTGTTGACGGCTGGCAGCTGGTCATGGGATCGCTGGCACAAAGCTTTTACAGTTAAATTTAAGGAAGCAGCATGACACCAGAAAGTATTATGGGTATGGGCTATGAGGCCATCAAAGTCGGCCTGATTATTGCGCTTCCTCTGCTTCTGACCGCCCTGGGGACAGGTCTGGTTGTCAGTATTCTGCAGGCATCAACCCAAATCAACGAAATGACGTTGTCATTCATCCCTAAAATTTTAATGATCGTTGTTGTCGGTATTATGCTTGGTCCTAAAATGCTGGTGATTTTCCTGGATTATATGCATACCCTTTATGCCAATATTCCGGGTTCAGTGGGGTAACCCTTGCTCTCGCTTTCCGTTCTCAGTTTATACCCCCTGATTAACCAATACTTTTGGCCGTTTTTACGTATTCTTGCCGTCTTCAGTTCATCGCCGATTTTTAATGAAAAAGAAATCAATAAAAAAACCAAAATCGCACTGGCGATGATACTGACGTTACTGGTTGCGCCCGGCCTTCCTCAGACACAAGTCAATATATTTTCAATCGATGCGTTATGGGTCGGTATCCAGCAAATACTGATTGGCGTGGCCATGGGGCTGACAATACAGTTTATTTTCATTGCTATCCGCCATGCCGGGGAGATTATCGGTTTGCAGATGGGTCTTTCGTTTGCAACGTTTTATGACCCTTCAGGCGGGCAAAACATGCCTGTTATCTCACGTATCCTGAATTTACTGGCAACACTGCTTTTCCTCGCCTTCAACGGTCATCTGATGCTGATTGATGCACTGGTTATGAGTTTCGATGCGATACCTATCCAGCACAAACTCCTGAGATCCGAAGGATTTATGATTTTTGTGCAGACATCGGGACTAATTTTCACCAGCGGCATGATCCTGGCTCTGCCTATTGTCAGCGTATTGCTTTGCCTGAACCTGATTATGGGTATACTCAACCGGCTGACACCACAGTTATCAATATTTGTCGTTGGTTTTCCGCTGTCATTAAGCATTGGTATGCTGTCACTGAGTTTACTGATGTACTCGTTCTCTCCTTTCTTTCAGAGATTGATTAACGCCATTTTTGAAAACCTGTCATCGGTACTGATAGGATTCAGTGTGGTATAAGATTTCTCACACCACTATAATTTTATTATTGATTATGTTACATCTGGTAAAATATTTACTCTCATCCGGACGCTTCTGTATATATTTTCATTCCGACATTTAGTCTCCTTATTTCCCTGCCGATATATACGTATGGGAGATGATATATATGGAATTAAAACCTATAAATTGGGTATATTTCCATCAATTATCTCTTTGAATTAGTTTCCGCACGGCACACTTCGGATAAAATTGTTTATTCACATAATAACAACATTTATATGTTATATATAAATAAACAATAAATTAATTTACATCCGGTGAAGATAATACTTAAACCAGAGGTTTTACATGTTAAAAAGAATAAAAACATCACGATTTTTATTATGTTTTGTTTTGATATTAATGATATCGCAGTTAATAACCGGTACTTTTTTTTACACATCTATCGTTAATATAGGAAATGATTTTTCTGCTGTTATTTTGATAAAACAACGAATTGATCTGGTTAATGATTCAGCAGCAAATTTACAACAAGCAAGACTTGATGCATCCCGTGCAGCCGCCAGGTTTGATAACAACCGGATTGCGCAGGGCGAAGCGATTTTAAGCACCGCCATGGCCGCACTGAAAAAATCCAAAGAAGAGTGGGATACTGCTGACGCTATTCCAAGCCGGGTCAATCCTGAATTGCTGAGTGAGTTATCAAAAAACTATAATGCATATCATCTGAGCATTGAAAAAATGCTGAATATATTAAAAAACAACGCTATGGAAGAATTTCACAATTATGATATAACACCTCAGCGTGAAGCTTTTGATAAAATTTACTCAAAATATCTTAGCGACGTTGATTTAATTGTATCAGAAATGAATGATTCCGTTGATGAATTCATCAAAAAAATATCATTTATTATAATATCTTTAATATTTATCTTTTTATTAATAATATTAGCCATTTTATTTGGTTTTAAAAAGCTTTTAACATCACCACTTGATCGGGCGATAAATTATATACATGACATTTCAAACGGAAACCTGACAAACAATATTGATAAGTCCGGATTCAATGAAATATATCTGCTGACAGATGCATTAGATAATATGCAAAACTCTCTGGCTGATATTGTCGATAATGTCCGTTCCGGAACCGATGCGATTTATACCGGTATCAGCGAAATCGCCACAGGAAATAATGATCTGTCCTCCCGTACTGAACAGCAGGCTTCAGCACTGGAAGAAACCGCAGCCAGTATGGAAGAACTGACATCCACGGTAAAACAAAACGCAGAGAATGCCCTTCAGGCCAGCCACTTATCACAGAATGCGTCAGATACGGCCCGCAAAGGCAGTCAGGTGGTTGACAGCGTTGTGCAGACCATGCGGGATATTTCGGGCAGTTCGCAGAAAATTTCAGATATTATCAGTGTGATCGACGGCATTGCCTTCCAGACCAACATTCTGGCACTGAATGCGGCAGTGGAAGCCGCCCGTGCCGGCGAGCAGGGCCGCGGATTTGCTGTCGTGGCCGGTGAAGTGCGTAATCTGGCCCAGCGCAGCGCGCAGGCGGCCCGTGAGATCAAAAATCTGATTGAAGATTCTGTCAGCCGTGTGGATGTGGGGTCAAAACAGGCGGAAAGTGCCGGTGAAACCATGACGGAGGTTGTCAGCGCTGTTACCCGGGTGACTGACATTATGGGCGAAATTGCCTCGGCATCGGAAGAACAAAGCCGTGGTATTGACCAGGTCGGCCGGGCGGTATCAGAAATGGATACGGTTACTCAGCAGAATGCGGCACTGGTACAGGAGTCCGCTTCCGCTGCCGCCGCACTGGAAGACCAGGCCGGCAGACTGACGGATGCGGTCGCGATCTTCAATATCCGGAATGCCCTGCAAAGCCCGGTACACAAAACAA
Source organism: Morganella sp. GD04133 (assembly GCF_029835375.1). Lineage (NCBI taxonomy): Bacteria > Pseudomonadati > Pseudomonadota > Gammaproteobacteria > Enterobacterales > Morganellaceae > Morganella > Morganella sp. GD04133. The sequence continues at coordinate 22,680 of NZ_JAODZS010000048.1, forward strand.
GGGCCGCCTCTTTTGTTACGAATACGCAGGTAACGCCGCATCATGCCATGCCGGCGGGTGGCAAAGAAAAATACGAGGAAGAGTGGGAAGCATTCTGAGGAACATCCGTCAGGATGTTATCTGATATAGCGGGTTAAACGTTACCGGACAGGTATCAGGATTTGATCCTTATACCTAATC
>NZ_JAODZS010000049.1:0-22739 GCF_029835375.1 Morganella sp. GD04133
AACATTAACCCCGATAGGAAACTATCGGGGTTTTGTTTTTTGTATGAAATAAATTCACCTTGCCGTTTTTCCCTCGACAGAACCTCTCTTTTTCGTTAATTTTGGATGTCCGGATGTCTAAAATAACAAGGAGAGCCCGCCGCTATGCCAATCCGTATCCCTGATGAACTTCCTGCTGTTACCGATCTGCGTGATGAAAATATCTTTGTGATGACATCATCACGGGCACAATTTCAGGATATACGGCCGCTGAAAGTGCTGTTTTTAAATCTGATGCCCAAGAAGATTGAAACAGAACTGCAATTTTTGCGCCTGCTCTCCAATACACCGCTTCAGGTTGATATTCAGTTATTGCGTATCAGTCATCATGAATCAAAGAACACACCCAAAGCGCATCTGGATGCTTTTTATTGTGACTTTGACGATATAAAAGCACAGAATTTTGATGGTCTGGTGATCACCGGTGCGCCACTCGGTCTGGTTGAATTTCAGGATGTGGATTACTGGCCGGAACTGGATGAGATTATCCGCTGGTCGCAGACCCATGTCACATCAACCCTCTTTGTCTGCTGGGCAGTACAGGCGGGGCTGAACACGCTTTACAATATCCCGAAACAAACACTGCCGGAAAAGATCTCCGGAGTGTATACCCACACTACCCTGATGCCGCATGCATTGCTGACCAGGGGATTTGACGGGCAGTTTTCCGCACCTCACTCCCGCTATGCGGCATTCCCTGAAGCGATGATCCGCGAAAATACCGATCTCGATATCCTGGCTGCCTCTGAAGAAGCCGGAGCCTATCTGTTTGCCAGTAAAGACAAGCGCCAGGTCTATGTCACCGGGCATGCAGAGTATGATGCCGATACTTTGGCAGGGGAATATCAGCGTGATGCGGATGCGGGGCTGAAGCCTGCTATCCCGGTGAACTATTTTCCGGATAATGACCCGTCGAAAACACCGGTATCCAGCTGGCGCGGACACGGCCATCTGCTTTATGCTAACTGGCTGAATTATTGTGTTTATCAGATAACACCGTTCGATCTGAGTGTGATGAATCCGACAGCAGACTGATAAAAAAAGCCACCGCGAACGGTGGCAAAAGGCAGACTTAATTTACGATGTCTTTATGCAGCGGCACCGGCAACGGCTTGTGCCGCCAGTGCGGTAATACGATCATAATCTCCGTTACGCAGTGCATCTTCCGGCACCAGCCATGAACCGCCGACACAGGCCACACTGCTCAGAGCAAGGTAATCCCGGTAATTATTCAGAGAGATCCCGCCGGTCGGGCAGAAACGGATATCCGGGAAAGGACCGGAAATCGCTTTCAGCGCTTTCACTCCGCCGTTTGCTTCTGCCGGGAAAAACTTAAAGTTTTTCAGGCCGTAAGCCATTCCCGCCATCAGTTCAGAAACGGTGGCGATCCCCGGGATCAGCGGAATAGATCCCTGATCGGCTGCCTGTAACAGAGATTCTGTCAGACCGGGGCTGATAGCAAACTGCGCACCGGCGTCAGTGACGGCTTTCAGTTGCTCCGGATTAATCACAGTACCTGCACCGACGATCGCCTCCGGCACTTCTTCCGCAATGGCTCGGATAGCCTCAATGGCACACGCTGTACGCAGCGTGACTTCCAGAACACGGATCCCGCCCGCGACCAGCGCACGGGCCAGCGGTACTGCCTGATGCAGTTCACGGATAACAATGACAGGCACAACCGGTCCTGCATTTAAAACGGATTGCGCACTTAACATCTGATCATTCATCGTCATTCTCACTTTTATAAAAACGAATACAGCAGGCGCCTTCTTCCGCACCTGAGAGTTGCGTGCGTAATGCACTGAATAATTCACGACCGGAGCCGTCACGCTCTGCGCTGAGGTCAGGGATGACACTTTCACGTGCTGCCAGAACCGCCTCATCAACAAGCAGTGTCAGCTCACCGGTCTGCCCGTTCACTCGGATCATATCGCCGTCACGGACTTTGGTCAGCAGCCCGCCGGTATACGCTTCCGGGGTAACGTGAATAGCGGAAGGCACTTTGCCGGATGCGCCTGACAAACGCCCGTCTGTTACCAGAGCCACCCGGTAACCTTTATCCATCAGCACGCCCAGCGGCGGCATCAGTTTGTGCAGTTCCGGCATTCCGTTGGCCTGCGGCCCCTGGAAACGGACTACCACAACACAATCTTTGTTCAGTTTTCCGGCCTCAAACGCGGGCACAATATCATGCTGGCTGTTAAACACGATGGCCGGGGCTTCAATAATCTGGTTATCGGCAGGCACTGCCGAGGTTTTCATCACCGCACGTCCGAGATTTCCGGTCAGCACTTTGGTACCGCCGTGAGACGAAAACGGTGTATTTCCGGATGCAATCACACTGTCATCAAGCGTGCTGAGTGCGCCCTCCCGCCATTTCAGTTCACCGTTATCCAGCCACGGCTCCTGTGTATAACGGGATAAGCCGAAACCGGCGACCGTATGCACATCTTCATGCAGCAGTCCCAGGCTGAGCAGCTCACGGATAATCAGCTGTAACCCGCCTGCGGCATGGAACTGGTTGATATCTGCCGGGCCATTCGGGTAGATCCGGCTGAGCAGCGGGATAATGTCCGACAGCTCAGAAAAATCATCCCAGTTGATGATGATCCCGGCCGCAGCGGCCATCGCGATAAGGTGCATAGTGAGATTGGTGGAGCCGCCGGTTGCCAGCAAACCAACGATACCGTTAACGATGACTTTTTCATTCACCAGTTGCCCGATCGGCAGATAATTGCCGCTGTTTTCGGTAAAGCGGACAACCTGGCGGGCCGCGGCATCTGTCAGTGCGGTGCGCAGCGGGGTATCAGGATGAATAAAGGACGCGCCGGGCAGATGTAAGCCCATGATTTCCATGACCATCTGATTGGAATTGGCGGTACCGTAAAAAGTACAGGTTCCGGCGGAATGATAAGAGGCCGCTTCTGCATCCAGCAGCGCCCGGCGATCAACTTTCCCTTCAGCAAATAACTGACGGACATGCACTTTTTCTTTATTCGGCAGACCGCTGGTCATCGGCCCCGCCGGAATAAATACGGATGGCAGATGCCCGAAAGAGAGTGCCGCCATCATCATCCCCGGGACGATTTTATCGCAGATCCCGAGGTAAAGTGCGCCATCAAACATATTGTGGGAAAGCCCGACAGCGGCAGACATTGCAATCACATCACGGCTCAGCAGGGATAACTCCATACCATCCTGCCCCTGGGTCACGCCGTCACACATGGCGGGAACGCCGCCGGCAACCTGGCCGATGGCCCCCACGCTGTGCAGTGCCGCTTTGATTTGTTCCGGATAAAATTCATACGGCTTATGTGCCGACAGTATGTCATTGTAAGCCGTAATAATCGCAATATCGTTATGCGCCATATTGCGTAACTGTTGTTTCTCATCCGGCTGGCAGGCGGCAAAACCGTGAGCCAGGTTACCGCAGGCCAGCTGAGCACGATGGACGGTTTTACTGCGTGCGGCGCTGATTTTTTCCAGATACCGGGCACGGGATACACGGGAACGCGTCGTAATACGGGCGGTAATGTCTGAAAGTTGCGGATGAACCGGCGGGTACGCAGAATGTGTCATAGTCATAGCTCCGTGCTGATTATCTGCCTGTTGCAGTATCATAAACTCATTTGTTACCGGTAACATTGGCACAGATCAGCAACGGATTGCAACTTTTATGAGCAATTCTCTTTCCTGAATATGATCCACCTCAAATTTAGCTGAAACGAGAAAGCTTTCGGCGCGGATCGAATAATCAGAAAAAGAGGGTTGAGTACCAGTGCGGATCACATCAACATGAAAAACGCTCAGGTTGCGCTTTAATGCACTCAGGGAAAGTTGTGGTAGTATAGACGTTCAGACGGCTATTCAAACGGGCATTGCAGAGCGGAGTCAGATAAATGGATAATAAAATCAGTGTATTAAAAAAAGCGCTTAATCAACGGATCCTGATTCTTGATGGTGCGATGGGAACAATGATCCAGCGCTATGCACTGAACGAAAAGGAATACCGCGGTGAGCGTTTCGCTGACTGGCCGGTCGATCTGAAGGGAAATAACGATCTGTTATCCATTACACAGCCGGATATTATCCGTGAAATTCACCATGCTTATCTGGAAGCCGGTGCGGATATTATTGAAACCAACAGCTTTAACTCCACGGTTATTTCCATGGCGGATTATCAGATGGAATCACTGTCTGATGAAATCAATGAGGCCGCAGCAAAACTGGCGCGGGAATGTGCCGATGAGTGGACACGCAAAACACCGGAAAAACCCCGCTATGTGGCCGGCATTCTGGGGCCGACTAACCGGACGGCATCCATCTCTCCCGATGTGAATGATCCGGCTTACCGCAATGTCTCCTATGACGCACTGGTCGGGGCTTACCGCAGCTCTGTGCGGGCACTGGTCCGCGGCGGCGCTGACATCATTATGATCGAAACTATCTTCGATACCCTGAATGCCAAGGCGGCGATCTATGCCGTTGAAACCGAGTTTGAGGCACTGGGGATTAAATTGCCGGTCATGCTTTCCGGTACCATCACGGATGCCTCCGGCCGGACACTGACCGGTCAGACAACGGAAGCCTTTTATAACTCCATGCGCCACATCCGTCCTATCTCTTTCGGGCTTAACTGTGCGCTGGGGCCTGCTGAACTGCGCCAGTATGTGGCGGAGCTGTCCCGTATCGCGGATTGCTATGTCAGTACTCACCCGAATGCCGGTCTGCCGAATGCGTTCGGGGGTTATGACCTGGGTGCCGCCAATATGGCGGGTTATATCAGTGAGTGGGCACAGTCTGGTCTGCTGAATATTGTCGGTGGCTGCTGCGGCACTACGCCTGACCATATCCGTGCAATCGCACAGGCGGTAGCGGATATTCCGCCGCGAGTTATTCCTGATCGCCCTGTGGCCTGCCGTCTTGCGGGGCTGGAGCCGCTGACTATCGACGAAAACTCCCTGTTCGTCAACGTGGGGGAGCGAACCAATATTACCGGCTCTGCACGGTTTAAGCGGCTGATTAAAGAAGGTAATTATCAGGAAGCACTGGATGTGGCCCGTAATCAGGTGGAGAACGGTGCCCAGATCATTGATATCAACATGGATGAGGGCATGCTGGATTCACAGGCTGCCATGGTGCGTTTCCTGAATATGATTTCCGGTGAGCCGGATATCGCCCGTGTGCCGATTATGATTGACTCTTCAAAATGGGAGGTGATAGAGGCCGGGCTGAAATGTATCCAGGGCAAAGGCATTGTGAACTCGATTTCCCTGAAAGAGGGAGAAGAAGCCTTTATCGATCATGCCAAAAAAGTGCTGCGTTACGGCGCTGCCGTGATTGTGATGGCCTTTGATGAAACCGGTCAGGCGGATACCCGGCAGCGTAAGACAGAAATCTGTCAGCGGGCTTACCGCATTCTGACCGAACAGGTGGGATTCCCGCCGGAAGATATTATTTTTGACCCGAATATTTTTGCGGTGGCAACCGGCATTCCTGAGCATAACAACTATGCGGTTGATTTTATTGAAGCCTGTAGGGATATCAAAGCGACACTGCCCCATGCGCTGATCTCCGGCGGGGTCTCCAACGTCTCTTTCTCGTTCCGCGGTAATGATCCGGTACGGGAAGCGATTCACGCCGTTTTCCTTTATTACGCCATCCGTAACGGCATGGACATGGGAATTGTGAATGCCGGGCAACTGGCTATTTATGATGATTTACCATCTGCACTGCGTGATGCGGTGGAAGATGTGATTCTGAACCGCCGCGAGGATGCCACAGACCGGCTGCTGGCGCTGGCAGAAGAATATCGCGGCAGCAAAGGGGAAAATGATCAGCCGCAGCTCGCGGAATGGCGCGGGTGGGATGTGGAAAAACGCCTTGAATACGCGCTGGTGAAAGGGATCACCGAATTTATTGTTGAGGATACCGAAGCCGCCCGTCTGCGGGCTGACAGTCCGATTGAAGTGATCGAAGGTCCGCTGATGAATGGCATGAATGTGGTCGGCGATTTGTTCAGTGAAGGCAAAATGTTTCTGCCGCAGGTGGTGAAATCCGCCCGGGTGATGAAACAGGCGGTGGCCTATCTGGAACCTTATATTCAGGCAGCGAAAACCAGCGGCTCCAGTGCCGGGAAAGTTCTGCTGGCGACAGTCAAAGGTGATGTGCATGATATCGGCAAGAATATTGTCGGTGTGGTATTGCAGTGTAATAACTACGAAATTATTGATCTCGGGGTGATGGTGCCCTGTGAAACAATTCTCCGCACAGCCATTGAGGAAAAAGTGGATATTATCGGGCTGTCCGGGCTTATCACGCCGTCACTGGATGAAATGGTGCATGTGGCGAAAGAGATGGAGCGTCAGGGGTTTTCCCTGCCGCTGCTGATCGGCGGTGCCACCACATCCAAAGCCCATACGGCAGTGAAAATTGAGCCGAATTACAGCGGCCCGGTGACCTATGTACAGAATGCCTCGCGGACGGTCGGGGTCGTGGCGGCACTATTGTCCGATAAACAACGGGATGAATTTGTTGCCCGCACCCGCAAAGAATATGAGGTTGTCCGCGATCAGTATGCCCGCCGTCAGCCGCGCTCAGCACCGGTGACACTCGCACTGGCGCGGGCAAATGCGTTTGCGGCGGATTGGGATAATTATACGCCGCCGCGCCCGGCATTTACCGGGGTGAAAACTGTCACTGCACCGATTTCGGTGCTGCGCCGTTATATTGACTGGACACCTTTCTTTATGACCTGGTCGCTGGCCGGAAAATACCCGCGTATTCTGGAAGATGATGTCGTCGGTGAAGAAGCCCGCCGCCTGTTTAAAGAGGCAAACGCGATGCTGGATGAGCTGGACAGAACCGGCACACTGACACCGCGTGGCGTGGCGGGGATCTTCCCGGCTAACCGGATCGGTGATGATATCGCGGTTTACCGTGATGAATCCCGCGAAGAAATTCTGTTATACAGCTGTCATCTGCGCCAGCAGACACAGAAAAAAGATAATTTTCCGAATGCCTGCCTGGCGGATTTTGTCGCGCCGCCGGGTATTCCGGATTACCTCGGGGCATTTGCCGTCACCGGCGGGCTTGAGGAAGATACTCTGGCAGCTCAGTTTGATGCGGCACACGATGATTACAATAAAATCATGGTGAAAGCCCTCGCTGACCGGTTGGCGGAAGGGTTTGCGGAGTATCTGCATGAGCAGGTGCGTAAAACCGTCTGGGGCTACAGCCCGGATGAAAACCTGGATAATGACTCGCTGATCCGGGAAAACTACCAGGGGATCCGCCCCGCACCCGGCTATCCGGCCTGTCCGGAGCATACGGAGAAAAGCAAAATCTGGGAACTGCTGGATGTTGAAAGCCATACCGGTATGCGTCTGACGGAATCTTACGCTATGTGGCCGGGGGCATCGGTATCCGGCTGGTATTTCAGTCATCCGCAAAGCCGCTATTTTGCGGTGGCGCAGATTCAGCGGGATCAGATTGAGGATTATGCCACCCGAAAAGGTATGCCGGTGAAAGAGCTTGAGCGCTGGCTGGCCCCGAACCTGGGGTATGATCCGGAAGACTGAGTATTACCGTGTGTCAGTCTCCTGTCCCGGTTTGCATTAACTGCCGGGTACTGTTCTGCGTATAGTGAGTCATGCAGTATCACCGTATGACATTATCAGAACAGAAGGAGAATCGTATGAGCTCAGTATTTATTATCGCTGACGGCAGGACCGGGGAGGTGGTATGACACTTCCCGTTTTCAGGCCGTTAATGATATCCGCCACTTTTGTCTTATGCAGCGTATTTACCGGTAACTGCCGGGCTGAGACTGATTTACCCTGTGCGATGATCTACAAGGTCAAAGCGGAGGGGGGGGGAAGATCGTATGTGTTTCAGCTGGCGGCCGTTACCTGCCTGCCCTGCATTGTGTCACCCGTCAAAAAGTGTGAAAAAAACGGTGGCGTTTTATTGTATCGACTCTGACAAACAGTTACCCGAGAAGAAAGTCAATGCCGTTTTGGATGTCACTGTTCCGGTGAGTTGTGAGGCGACACTTCCTGTATTTGCAGTACCGGACACCACACCATAATCTGAAGTAAAACAGGATAACCGGCCGGGATCCTTTCTCCTTCCTTCGCAATCATCACGCAATGTGACAGCCTGCTCTTGTCATTGTTTTTTTCATCCCCATTTATAGATAAGCAATTATCCCGTACTATGGCTGCAACAGCCGTGACCGGGCATATCAGATTCAGCCATAAAAGGGAGTGATGAGACAATGTACCGTTTCTATATTCAGGACGCTTTACCTGCCGGGTGCCTGCCCGCGTATTCGCTGCCGAAAGCAGATCAGCCCCATTATTATGAATTGGATGAAAGTATCCTCAACGCTGCACTGAATATCATGCAGATCTCGGATATCCTGGATACCGATGATGTGCTGGACGATGACTGCTTTAACCGTATCTGGCTGAAAAGCGAGCTGACACCCGCCCGTGCGTCAGAGGTTTATCACTTCTTATATCAGCAGCAGCTGCCGGAACCGGTACCGTCACAGGATGAAATCGCGGCCTTTAAACAGGCGAGAGCCGACGAACTGGCGCTGCTGAGCCGGCGCAGCCCGAAGGAAGGGTATGTGCCTGTCCATAAATTTGCCACACAGGATGCCTGGCGGATCATGCCGGAAGAATGCCTGCTTATTGCCGGTGTTCTGACAGATCACATGCTGGAAGATAACAATATGGTGGTCAGTAACATCGCATCACTGTGCAAAATCAGCCACAAAACACTGGAATATGCCCTGAGAGGCTGGCGTGAGTTTAATTTATTCGCGGCAGAACATGGCGGTTATCAGGTTTGCTGATGATTCAGTCGTTTTTTATGCAAAGATAACACCTGATGTGAATTGATCGCCTGATGCTGACCGCATCAGGCGTTTTTTTATCTGAATAATCAGAACAGATCGCGGTGAAGGGCGCGAATGATATCTTCGGCATCATTGCCCGGCACCAGCAGGCACATGTTGTGTCCGCTTGCACCATAACTGATCATGCGGATATTAAACGGCTCAAGGGCGCTGAAAATGGTTTTACCCAGCCCGTGTGCCCGGGTCAGTTCATTACCGATAACCGCGACCAGCGCCAGATCCTGCTCCACTTCAATACGGCACAGGGCTGATAACTCAGCGGTCAGCTCATCACTGAGCAATGTTCCGTTAGTGTGTGTTGAGCCGACGGTATCCAGTGTCAGGGCAATGCTGACTTCTGACGTGGTAATCACATCCACGGAAATATTATGGCGGGAAAGAATAGTGAAGATTTCCGCCAGAAAGCCGCGCGCATGCAGCATTTTCAGGCTGTGCAGCGTCAGCAGGGTTTGCTGGCGGCGTAATGTCAGGGCGCGGAACAGCGGCGGATTCGGATCATTGTCGCACACCAGTGTGCCGCCCGCGCCGCTCTCTTTGCTGGAGCCGACAAACACCGGGATCCCGCTGCGCACGGCAGGCAGCAAAGTGGCCGGATGCAGGATTTTTGCCCCGAAGTTTGCCATTTCTGCCGCTTCATCAAAGGTAATATGATCAATCGGATAGGCATCCGGCACAATGCGCGGGTCTGTGGTGTAGATCCCCGGCACATCTGTCCAGATATCGACACGCTGACAGCCGAGTGCCTCCGCCAGCAATGCCGCCGTGTAATCACTGCCGCCGCGTCCGAGTGTGGTGGTGCGTCCTGCGGCTTCGCGGCCGATAAATCCCTGGGTGATCACCGTACCCTGTGACAGACGCGGGGCAAGCAGCTGATCACAGCGCGTGCGCAGCACCACGGTATCCGGCTCTGCCCGGCCGAAACTGTCATCTGTCTGCATGACCTCACGGACATCAAACCATTGCGCCTGTGCTCCCTGTTCCCGCAGTACTTCGGTAAACAGCAGCGTCGACATAATCTCACCATGACTGACAATTTCATCCACCAGGGCGCTGGAGGTTGCCAGTGCTGCGGCATCCGACAAGGTGGTGATATTGCCCAGCAGACGGTCAATCTCATTGTGTACCGCTGCGTTTTCCGGCAGACGGGACAGAATTTCATATTGTGTGTCACGAATCTGTTTCAGACATTTTTCACGTTGTGCGCGCGGGCATCCCTGAGCTAATTCGATTAATGCATTGGTGATCCCGGCGGAGGCGGATAACACCACCAGTGCCACACCGGGGGTTTGCAGCACAACCCCGGCACTTTTCTGCATGGCGTCGTAATTTGCCACACTGGTACCACCGAATTTTGCAATAACCTGCTGAGCAGGCGCGGAAGATGCTGACGCCATAATGAATTCCTTATCCCGTAAAGTGAAAAATGTGAGCTGTGTTACACTGATAGAATTATAGGGATTGCCGGAATGAGTCAATATTGATTAACGGATAATCAATATCTTTCATAATGACAGGCAAATTATCGTTTTTTGCGATATTCCGCTCCGGTGCTGGTTTTGTTTCGGTTTTTTGAGCAATATCACGGAATGACAGATGCATAACACCTTTATCGTCAGGACAGAGTACACTTTGTTGACACGATTCAGTTTTGGTTTTCAATGAAAAAGAGAGCTGCAATGAAAAATATTAACCCCACTGATACTGCGGCCTGGAAGGCGCTGGAACAGCATTACAACACAATGAAGACTGTGCATCTCCGTGACTTATTTGCGCAGGATAACGACCGGTTCAGCCGTTTTTCTGCCACGTTCGGTGAAGACATGCTGGTGGATTATTCCAAGAACCGTATCACACAGGAAACCCTCGATAAGCTGCTGGCACTGGCGGAAGAGTGTGATGTGCGTGGGGCTGTCCGCAGTATGTTTTCCGGTGAGAAGATCAACCGGACAGAAAACCGTGCTGTTCTGCACACCGCGCTGCGCCATCGTGATAACACGCCGGTGATGACTGACGGGCAGGATGTGATGCCTGAGGTTCGTGCGGTACTGGAAAAAATGCGTGTGTTCAGTGAGCGGATCATCAGCGGGGAGTGGAAAGGTTATACCGGCAAGCCGATTACCGATGTGGTGAATATCGGTATCGGCGGCTCTGATCTCGGCCCTTATATGGTGACAGAAGCACTGCGCCCGTATAAAAATCATCTGGGCATGCATTTTGTCTCTAATGTTGACGGCACCCATATCGCTGAAACCCTGAAAGAGCTGAATCCGGAAACCACACTGTTTCTGATCGCCTCCAAAACCTTTACCACCCAGGAAACCATGACCAACGCTCACTCCGCACGTGACTGGTTCCTGGCTGCCGCTGAAGACCCGGCGCAGGTGGCGAAACATTTTGCGGCGCTGTCCACCAATGCGGATGCGGTAGCTGAGTTTGGTATTGATACCGCCAATATGTTTGAGTTCTGGGACTGGGTCGGCGGACGTTATTCCCTGTGGTCAGCCATTGGCTTGTCTATTGTGCTCTCTGTCGGTTATGACAACTTCACGCAGTTGCTTGATGGTGCGTATGCCATGGATAAGCATTTCACCGAAACTGAATTCTCACAGAATATCCCGGTGCTGCTGGCGCTGATTGGTCTGTGGTATAACAATTTCTTCGGTGCGGAAACCGAGGCGATTCTGCCGTATGATCAGTATATGCACCGCTTTGCAGCCTATTTCCAGCAGGGGAATATGGAGTCCAACGGGAAATATGTGGATCGTAACGGTAAGGTGGTTTCTCATCAGACCGGGCCGGTTATCTGGGGCGAGCCGGGCACCAACGGGCAGCATGCGTTTTATCAGCTGATCCATCAGGGCACCAAACTGATCCCGTGTGATTTTATCGCACCGGCACAAAGCCATAATCCGCTGGGAGATCACCACAGCAAACTGCTGTCGAATTTCTTCGCCCAGACCGAAGCACTGGCCTTTGGTAAAACCCGCGAACAGGTGGATGCGGAATTTGCCGCACAGGGCAAAAATCCGGCAGAAATGGATTATGTCGCACCGTTTAAAGTTTTTGAGGGTAACCGTCCGACGAACTCCATCCTGCTGAAATCCATTACTCCGTTCAGCCTCGGGGCACTGATTGCGATGTATGAGCATAAGATTTTTGTTCAGGGCGTGATTATGAATATCTATACGTTTGATCAGTGGGGCGTCGAACTGGGCAAACAGCTGGCAAACCGGATTCTGCCGGAACTGGAGGATGACAAGCCGGTTGAAAGCCACGACAGCTCAACCAACGGCCTGATTAACCGGTTTAAAAACTGGCGTTAGTGCTGATTTCGCTTTAACCGCGCATTTTATAAACAAAGCCGCCCTGCATTGCGCAGCGCGGCTTTATTTTTAGCAAAAAATTTTCAGTAACGCGCTCATTTCCTGCCGGGTTTTGTTAAAGTGTATCAGAACGCCTATTATGCTCCTGATAACCGGATATATTCATGACACAAACAGTGATAACACCGCCTATCCGCTGGTTTGATAATGCGGAAACGATCCCTGCCGGGGTGCTGGACTGGTTATCAGAATTAGGGTCAATGACGCGGCGCTTTGAACAGCATTGCAATGAAGTGACGGTAAAACCGTATTGTGAAAAATATATCTCCCGTGAAGCGCTGACTGAAGAAGAGCAGATGCATCTGCCCGGCAGTAGCCGCTACTGGTTACGGGAGGTGGTGTTATATGGTGACGGGGTTCCCTGGCTTACCGGCCGGACAGTGGTGCCGGAGGAGACGCTGACAGGGGAAGAGCAGCAGTTACTGAAAATGGGAAATGTGCCACTCGGGCGCTATCTCTTTACCAGCGGTTGTCTGACGCGGGATTATATCCGCTTCGGGCTGTCAGAAACGCACTGGGCCCGCTGTTCGCGGCTGTGCCTGGCGGGTAAACCACTGCTGCTGACTGAAGTTTTTCTGCCGGCCTCTCCGGCATACCCCGCATAAGTGAATATCTCGGAGAAGAATAACGTGGAACGAAGCATGGTACGCAGCAAGTGGCAGGCATACAGCCGTCTGATGCGGACAGACCGCCCGATTGGCTCACTGTTACTGCTCTGGCCGACCTACTGGGCGTTATGGATAGCGGCCCGGGGCGTCCCGGACTGGCATATTCTGATTATCTTTACCATTGGTGTGTTCAGTATGCGCGCCGCCGGGTGTGTGATTAATGATTTTGCTGACCGGAAATTTGACGGCTCGGTGGAGCGCACCAAGAACCGCCCGCTGCCGCGCGGTGATGTCACGGAAAAAGAAGCCAAAATTCTGTTTGCGGTACTGGTGCTGGTATCATTCGGGCTGGTGCTGACGCTCAATACCATGACCATCTGGCTGTCAGTCGCCGGGCTGGCGCTGGCCTGGGTGTATCCGTTTGTGAAGCGGGTCAGCCATCTGCCGCAGGTGGTGCTTGGCGCGGCCTTCGGCTGGTCGATTCCGATGGCATTTGCGGCGGTCAGTGAATCGCTGCCGGCAGAGTGCTGGCTGCTGTTTGCGGTCAATATTGTCTGGTCTGTGGTGTATGACACTCAGTACGCGATGGTGGATCGCAACGACGACCTGAAAATCGGCGTGAAATCCACGGCTATCCTGTTCGGGCGCTTTGATAAGATGATTATCGGCATATTGCAGCTGGTGATGATTCTGATGCTGTTATTGATAGGGTTGATGGTTAATCTGTCCGGTATCTTCTACTGGTCCCTGCTGCTGGCCGGCGCGTTATTTGTCTATCAGCAGCGCCTGATGGCTGACCGCGAACGCGACCCGTGTTTTCAGGCCTTTATGAATAATAACTATGTCGGGTTTATTCTGTTTCTCGGCATGCTGGTCAGTTATCTGTAAATCCGGATAACCGGCAATAAAAAAGGAGACCGGTCACCCGGTCTCCTTTTTTTGTCCTCAGTACTGACCGCTGTCAGTCAGCCGGATTACTGTCATCACTTTCCGCCGGTATGGATTCTTCCGGCTCCAGGCTGACACTTTCGATAGTCAGGCGGATTTCCGGGGACATCAGTTCTGCCAGCACGTTGTAGAACTCACCGGCATTAGCCTCAATCACATCATCATTGTCATTGATATAGCCTTCTTCACGCAGCGTGCCGACCAGCGTGGCAAACACGGCTTTGTCGAAGAATTCCGGTGCGTTGATGCCGTGCAGAACCGACAGACGCTGTGCCAGCATCCGGCTCTCTTTTTCCAGTGCGGAACGGCTGATTTCCGGGGTGGCATTCAGCAGCGACAGGGTGATCGCATAACGCTGTAATGTCTCGCGGATCCCGGCAGCCAGCAGTTGTAACGGACGGATACGGGCCGGGTTAATCACCAGCATATTATCATCACGGCGGCAGATTAATTGCTGGCGGCACAGTTCATCAATGATGGTATCGAGGATCGCCGGCAGCTCTTCCTGACTGTAACGCATAAACAGCTCGGCTTTCAGCAGCGGATAGATCATCCCGACATGTTCACGCAGCGTATCGGTACTGACACGGCGGTGATGGATCAGGATACTGGTCACCAGAGACGGCAGTACCAGCATATGCAGAATGTTATTCCGGTAGTAGGTCATCAGTACCGCATTCTCACGCGGCAGAATGATGATATCCCCGAGGCTGTCTTTTTCAACCTCGAACTTATTCATCTGCAGAGCATGTTCCAGCAGTTCTTCCGCACTTTTCGCCGGGGTGGTGCTGTCCGGAGAGTACGGCACATTGCGCAGCAGCTGGAGATAGCAGTCGAGCTGTTCGATCAGCTGTTCGCGGGTCAGCGCGCGCTGGCGGGAAGCCAGCAGAGCCGTGGTACACAGGTTGATAGCGTTGGCGGCAGCAGCATTATTGATGCTCACCATGATGTTATCAGCCAGAGAGGTGGCGGTCGGTGTCAGCCAGGACGGACGCTGCGGCTCGACCGGGTCGATTGCGTCACGCCATTCCGGCACCTGTTTTGTCAGGTATTGTGACAACGGGATCGGCTGTCCGAAGTTCACATAGCCCTGACCGAGGTTACGCAGTTTGCGCAGGCCGCGCACCATCTGGATAAAACCTTCTTTCTGTTTGGTGGCACCGCGCAGTTCTTTGGCGTATGTGCCTACTTCCATCACATGCTCATACCCGATATAGACTGGCACCAGGGTGATAGGCCGTGAGTCTCCGCGCAGCATGGCCTGAAGCGTCATCGACAGTGTGCCGGTTTTCGGCTCCAGCAGACGCCCGGTACGGGAACGACCGCCCTCGACAAAGTATTCGATGGAATAACCGCGGGAGAACAGTTCACTCAGATATTCACGGAAAACCGTGGAGTAGAGTTTATTGCCCTTGAAGCTGCGGCGGATAAAGAACGCACCGAGGCGGCGGAAAATCGGCCCCGCCGGCCAGAAGTTGAGGTTAATCCCGGCCGCGATATGCGGCGGCACCAGCCCCTGATGATAGAGCACATAGGAGAGCAGCAGATAATCCATGTGGCTGCGGTGGCAGGGAACATACACTATCTCGTGACCGTCCTGTGCCAGCTGGCGCACCCGTTCCGCATTATGGACATTCAGCCCCTGATACAGGCGGTTCCACGTCCAGCCGAGGACACGATCAGCCACGCGCAGGGCGTCATAGGTGAAGTTAGCAGCCACTTCGTTCATCATGGAAACCGCATTTTGCCGCGCTTTTTCAATGGTGATTTTTTTGGCCTTCGCTTCATCCTCAACGGCTTTTTCAATCGCTTTGGACTTCAGCAGCTTATTGAACAGCTCCTGACGCACCGGCAGCTTCGGACCGATAGCGGCCAGACGCTGACGGGAGAAGTGAATACGGGCGACACGGGCCAGTTTATTGGCGATAATAGTGTCGGTGCCGTGTTCAGAAGCCATTGCGCCCATCGACACCGGCTGTGAGAAGCGGACAAAACTGTCGCGTCCCAGCCAGAGTACGGCGAAAAATTTCTGGATCCCGTTTAACAGACGCAGATGCGGCACACCGTGGTGCCCTTCGCGGCCCGGTGAACGACCAAACATCACAGAGACCGGCAGCATCTGAATATCCAGTGCCGGATTATTACGGTGCAGATCCAGATAGGCGTGGAAAATATGGACGGAATCTTTACGCGGATTCAGGGAGTAATAACGGAATACACGCGGGCCGTCATCAATAAAGACATAGCCCGGTAATGTGGTATTACCGATAACATTATCTTCCAGCGGATCCGGCATGCCCTGTGCAAGACACTGACGACGCAGTGTCAGCAGGTCCGCCTTAGAGTGATAAGGAAGAACATAGAGTGTCGGACGTTGTGTATCCAGCCCCAGCTCACTGACCGGATCCGTCGGGATCGGCTTGCTTTTTACCAATAGTTTTAAAGGTAAATTCAATACGTTATAGTATATTTTACGCCAAAGTGACATAAATGTATGAAGCCTCTTGTTGACAATTCGCGTTCAGCATACCAGAAAGGCGGAGCCAGATCTGTGTTGCGGCAGCAATAAAATCGCGGAAAACGGCAACGCTCAGTCAGGTAATCACATTACTAACAGTGACAGAAATGAAGAAAAATACCGGATTTAAACGATTAATTAAAGCGGCAGGCTATTCAAAAAAAGGACTTATTGCGGCATGGAAAAATGAAGCCGCTATCCGTCAGGAATTGCTGACGCTGATCCCGGCCATTATTATCGCCTTTGTTTTCTCATTTACCGCTGTTGAGCGGGTGCTGCTGATTGGTTCGGTGGTGCTGGTGGTGGTGATTGAGCTTATCAACAGTGCGATTGAGGCGGTGGTTGATCGTATCGGCACGGAGTACCACGAGCTGTCCGGCCGCGCTAAAGATATGGGGTCCGCTGCCGTGTTTATCGCCACATTACTGGGGCTGTTTGTCTGGATTATGCTGTTTATCAGCTGGTTCCAGCGTCTTTAACAGCTGCTTTTTTGTGAAACCTGCGGCGCAACACGTATTTTCCTCATGTTATGGTTCCCAATCCCGGAATACCTGTATATACTCACAGTCTGACTGTATAAACAAACAGGGGGCGAAATGAAAGCACTGACGGCACGGCAGCAACAGGTCTATGACCTTGTTCGTGACCATATTTCGCAGACGGGCATGCCACCGACGCGTGCAGAAATTGCGGCACGCCTGGGTTTTCGCTCTCCGAATGCGGCGGAAGAGCACCTGAAAGCCCTGGCGCGTAAAGGCGTCATTGAGATTGTCTCCGGGGCGTCCCGGGGGATCCGTCTGCTTCTGGAAGAAGAAGAGGATGAAGGTTTACCATTAATCGGCCGTGTGGCGGCGGGTGAGCCTTTATTAGCGCAGGAACATATCGAAAGCCGTTATCAGATTGACCCGATGCTGTTTAAACCGAGTGCAGATTTCCTGCTGCGGGTAAACGGTATGTCAATGAAAGATATCGGCATTATGGACGGTGATTTACTTGCGGTGCATAAAACCCAGGACGTGCATAACGGCCAGGTAGTGGTTGCCCGTATCGAAGATGAAGTGACGGTCAAACGGTTTAAGAAAGTGGGCAGCAAGATTGAGCTGCACGCTGAAAACGAAGAATTCAGCCCGATCGTGGTGGATTTACGGGAACAGAACTTTACTGTCGAAGGTCTGGCAGTGGGTGTGATCCGTAACAACGACTGGCACTGATTTCCCGGACAGCCGCCTGAAAGGGTATCCGCTTAAAAACCACAGTACACCGGAGACGGACACTGTGGTTTTTGTTTTTCAGCGCCCGCGTTTACGCGGCTCATCATGCTCATGGTCATGCCGGCATTTATCTCTGCGGGTACAGGATTCAATATCATAACAAGGGCGGCAGTATCCGTGTGCCTCAATCACACTGTGGCGGATATGAAACTGCGCGGCATCCGCCAGCTGACTGATTTGTGAATCAATTGCCTCACCATCCCGCTCTGTCACACTGTTGCAGCGATCGCAGATAAACAGCACCGACGTATGGCTGGGTTTATCAAAATGCGGGCACATCACAAAGCTGTTGGTGGATTCAATTTTGTGGATAAATCCTTGCTCCAGCAGGAATTCCAGGCCGCGGTAGATGGTCGGCGGTTTTGCCTGCGGCTCGGTTTCACGAAGCAGATCCAGCAGCTCATAGGCACTGATGGCACCGGGCTGATCGGCGATCAGTTGCAGTATCGATTTTCGCTGAGACGTCATGCGTACACTGCGGGACAGACACAGTGCTTCTGCTTTTTTTAATAAAGTCTGAATATCAACAGGTTGCATGACATCACCTTCCGTTAATCAATAAATATATGAACAGCTCACTCTAGCATGAATTCCGGCAGAATAACCGGTATCCGTGCTATTTTGTCAAAAAAGGGCTGCCAATTCAGGGCAAATTATGGTGAGCTGTCAGGGCAAACACATAAAAAGCACATGATAATAAAATGGAGTCCTGAATGAGTATCGAAACGGTTCGTGCCTGGTTCGGCACGCATGCCCCGGATGTCACGATTATTGAAACCACACAGCCGACCGCCACGGTCAGCCAGGCCGCAGATGTTCATGGCGTCCGCCCCGGCCAAATCTGCAAAACACTTTCCTTTAAGCTGACAGATGACAGTGCAATCCTGATTGTGATGGCGGGGGATGCCCGGCTGGATAATAAAAAATTCAAAACACAGTTCGGTTGCAAAGCCAAAATGCTGAATGCAGAGGAAGTGGTGCAGTTTACCGGTCATCCGGTCGGGGGAGTCTGTCCGTTCGGGCTGCCGGTACCGCTGGCTGTTTATGCGGATCATTCGCTCCGGGAATATGACACTGTATTACCGGCGGCGGGGTCAGCCAATTCCGCTGTCCGGCTGACACCTGTACGACTGGCGGAACTGACAAACGCACAGTGGCTGGATGTTACCACCCAGCCGGTATAAACCAGACAGCACCACAACCGCGGTGCTGTATCACGTCAGTATTCCGGCAGGCGGGTATCCGGTTCCGTATTGACGCCGGCATCGGTGCTGCCGGTGAACATATTGTCATCAGGAAGATGATGACGGGTAAAAAAAAGCAGGCTGTCTTCAATAAAATAGTAGGGAGAGACACTGAAGACCTGGGATATTCTCAGAATGATTTCCAGGGAAATTTTTGTGCTGCCGATTTCATAGCGGGAGATTTGCTGTTGTGATACGCCGATCAAATCGCCCAGTTCTGTCGATGTGACGCCGGTGATCCTGCGCATTTTGCGGATTTGTCCGCCGATGATCTTATACATCTCGTTAATGCTGGTATTCAGGTTATTATCTGTTTTATTGCTCATTATCTTCTGTCAGTCTGGTTAAACAATAACATATTAATGTTTGTCAAATTAAAACTTATTCTTCAGCACAACCCATTTCATCAAAAAAATAATTAACATTAATATTCAGGATGTTTGCGAGCATTAATAATTTATCCAGAGGAATTAAGCTCGCTCCCGTTTCGTAACGGGATAACTGCTGTTGTGAGATATTAATTTTTATTGAAAGCTCTTTGCCTGTCAGACAATTTTTCAGACGCTGACATTTTATTCTGCCGCCAATAAACATTGCCAACTCATATTTATCATATATTGTCATAAATTATGAAGATAAACGGTTGTCATATAATAATATAAAAATTTAACTTGGCGTATTTGTTTCCTCAAATGGTTTCTTTAAAAAGTATAATCGATACCCTTTTAATATGTAATAGATACAAAAAATCAACAAACGGGAAACAATAAAGGTGGAAATATTACGTATCAACACTATAACCTCAGCGATTTCATATTGTTACAAAAGATATCCGGTTTTTAACATCTTACACGAATGAAGAGTAAGCGGAATATTCTGATATTTAGTGGTGATTATACCTAATATAAAGATATTGATGCTGATTTTAAGTTTAAAATGGGTAATTTGACTACGGTCTCCCGCTTTACTGAAATCGCAGATAAGCAGTCAGTGTGATTATTGTCCCGCATTATGGGGACAGGTAGTTTGTTAAATTTCAGGATGGTGTTATGAGAAAACAAGAAGGCTAAAATATCCCAATGTTTCCGTAAAATACATAAATTATGATAGTAGTATATGTCAGGACTTGAATCGATGTGTATTGTTTTTCTTACTTACAAAATAAGTAGTATTGGTGGCTATTCACACCGCCATTAAATAATAAAATTCCGGGTGATGATAATTTCATTATATAATGAAATATACAGTGTTATTTTTTCTTTTAATTCACAGTGTTAGTTGTAATTGATGGTTGTAAAAAATAATAATTGCGTGTATTTTCTGCTGTCATCAGGTGCTGAGTGAAATTTAACGGTATGCGGAATTTATTGCTTTTATTGTTAGTCATTGTGTTATTAGGGCCATTAGGTATTGATCTTTATTTACCGGCTATTCCGGCAATTGCAAAAGGCCTGGGCAGCAGTGAGTCGTTGATTCAGTCAACTATCTCGTTGTTTATTCTTGTATTAGGTGCGGGACAGCTTATTTCCGGGTATCTGGTGGACAAATTTGGCCGCAGACCGATGGCAATGGCGGGAATGGTACTGTATATCGCCGGGTCCCTGACTGCGGCCTTTGCGGTTACCCCGGGGATGTTTATTGCATCACGGTTAATTCAGGGGGCGGGTGTCTGCTGCACGTCTGTGGTTGCATTTACCTGTGTCCGCGATTGCTTTAACGGCAATGAGGCGGCGCGTGCGTTCGGTTTCTTAAACGGCACATTAAATATTGTTCCGGCACTGGCACCACTGCTGGGGGGTATCATGGCGGAATATTACGGCTGGCGGGTGCCTTTTGGTTTTCTGGCACTGTATGCCTGTATTCTGCTGATTCTGACAGCAAAATATCTGCCGGAAACCCGGCCGGAAAGCAGTGCCCGGCATACAGAAAACCCGCTGAAGAGCCTTGTTTCTGTGTTGTTCAATAAGCGGTTTTTAATTTTTTCTCTGGTGAATGCCGGGACGATGGGAATGGTATTGACGTATGTCTCTCTGGCACCGGTGGTACTGATGGGGGATGCGGCGCTCAGCCCGTTACAGTTTTCGGTTGTGTTCGGTGCTAACGGATTTTGGATCATGGGGATCAGTATGATCGCCAACCGGGTGATCCGCAGCGCCGGGCGACCTGTTTGCCTGATTTCCGGCGGTGTACTGATGGCACTGGGGTGCATTGCGCTGGCACTGAGCCCGGTGCTGCTCTCCGTACAAATACAGAACCACTGGCTGATCTATATGCTGCCGGTGGCAGCCGCCTGTGCCGGTCTGGCCTTTATTATGGGACCGGCAACCAGCTATGCGCTGGAACCTTATTCGGATAATGCCGGTGTTGCCTCTGCACTGGTCGGTTTTATGCAGATGGCGGGCGGCGCAGTACTGACCCTGGTGGCGATCACATCCCCCTTACCGCCGAAAACAGCACTTGCCGTCACTATGCTGTGCGGCGCCCTGCTGGCATGGAATGCGTACCGGGTGAGTAAAAAGGAACAACGGCAGGCGTGATGCATAAAGGCGGAGATATCATATCTGTATGGTATATTCCGCCTTTATTTTTCCTGATAAATGGATACGTTGTATTTAATGCTGACGGAGAAAATTGCCATAAAAATAATGAAAATTATTATTATCTGACTCAGACAGGAAAATTATCTCTCCATTGATATTAATTTTATTTTCTATCTCATTCCGGGTATAAGAGAGGCATGCCTGTGCTGTATGCATGGATGTTTTTCTGAATGATGAGATACAAGGACTAAAGCGTTTAAATAATGGAATAGATTTACGGATACACAGAGTCAAACCGCCGTGAAACGTTAATTACCGGTCAGATGTGCAATCTTATCAGCGGATTGATTTCACCTTGGAATATACATCCCGATATATCAATTATGCTATTATGCACAGTTAACACATGCCACTCTAAACCAGAGAAAGTAACAGATATGTTTAAAAGATTAAAGGTATCAAACGGATTACTCTTTGTTTTATTTCTGTTTTTTTTATTGCAATTAATAACCGGTGCTTTTCTGTTTAACTACGCACAGTCCAATAAAAAAACAGTCATTACGAACAGCAATGAATCTGCTAAATTAGTTGAGGGTAATGAGTCGTGGGATATGCTGATATCCGCACGTACATCGGTGTATGCAGCGCTTGTGCTTTTATCCTATAATAAGGATGCAGAAGCATTAGAGTTTATTTCCAAAGCTGATACTTCACTGGAAAAAGCAAAGGAACACTTTGAGTTATTTAAATCGTATCCGACAAATCTTCAGGATGACGGTAATTTCAAAAAAATTGAAGAAGCATTTGATGTATATCGTTCAGGGTTATTAACCGCCACCCGAAATTTAAGTGAGAGAAAATTAACGGAAGTTGTTAACCAGCCAATACCTGATTATCAGGCTGAACTTGCAAAATATTACAACGAATATCAGGATGATTATAATAATTATTATAACAGCAGCATTCAAAAAGCCTCTGATGAATATAATGATACCCTATGGGGACTCCTTGCTATTTTTATCAGCCTGATAATCATTATTTCAGTTGTATGGCTTGGTATCCGGCGTATGCTGATTTTACCTCTGAACCATATTGTCGGCGGAATTCAGCATATTGCTGAAGGTGATCTGAGCAGGCCGATTAATGTGAGAGGCGGGGATGAAATTATGATATTGGCGGAAACATTACGCCATATGCAGATTGAACTTGCCCGTACCGTTGGTGATGTCCGTGATGGTGCCAATGCTATTTACAGCGGT
>NZ_JAODZS010000005.1:0-136418 GCF_029835375.1 Morganella sp. GD04133
GGCTGTATTTTGACACAAAAAACCCCCGATAATCGGTTGTCCAACTATCGGGGGTCACTTCAGAAGACCGGTTTTTCCTGACCGGGAATGATCACCATGGTGAATTTCCGCAGATGGTGCCGTAATTCCCGCATCGTCACTGTGGTATAAACAACCATTCCCCACGGCGTATTACGTGTATCCAGCCATTTTCTGACATCCTCTGTCACTTCAACCAGATACGGGGCTAATTCCGCCATATCCGGTTGCAGGGGCTCACTGTACAGGCAGCACGCCGGCGGATTGCATTCATCCAGCAATGAAAAAATGTCCGGCTCTGACGCCGCATCAATGATTGCGTAACCGGTTTCCGGTTTAGCCATTGTCTGTTTCCTCCGGCGTCTCCTCCAGCGGGCAGTGCGCCACAAACGCAGACCCGCTGGCCGCTGCGGCTTTCAGCACGGCAGGATTGGTGGCCTGCAACAGCTCTCCGGGACTGCCCCCGGAGTTCAGATTAATCAACGGCCCTTTGATATCGACACCACCGCTGTGGATCACCACAAAACTGCCGCCGACCTTCAGGGTGATTTTTCCCTGACTCTGCAGCGTGATGTCACCATTGGCATCAGTGCTGACCGCGCCCTGTATACGCGCCACATGATCCCCGGCCACAATCCGGTGGCGGTCTCCGTCGACCTGCTCCTGATAATTACCGGTCGTTTTATGCGCCTGATTTCCTTCAACCGTCACTGTCCGGTTTCCGGCGACAACCAGCTCATCGTTATGTCCGATGCTGGCAGTTCTGTCGTAATGGATCCGCTCTCCGCGTGAATTCAGGACATTGATGGCCAGATTTTTCTGGGCATGAATATACACCTCTTCCTGCCCGGCCAAATCCTCAAACCGTAATTCATTAAACCCGTCCCCTTTATGGGTTTTCGTGCGGAAAATAGTCCGGGTTTTCTCCTTCGGCAGGTTCAGCGGCGGGCGGTTGCGCCCGTTATAGGTGCAGCCGGTGATAACCGGGCGATCGATGTCCCCGCTGAGATACGAAACAATCACTTCCTGCCCGATACGGGGGATCGACATAAACCCGAAACCATCCCCGTTCCAGCCATGGGCAACCCGCACCCAGCAGGAGGCGCTGTGATCCGGTTTGCCCCGGCGATCCCAGTGAAAATAGACTTTCACCGCGCCCTGCTCGTTGGTGTAGATTTCTTCCCCCTCCGGGCCGACCACCGTTGCCAGCTCGTCACCGTCCGCCTGCGGACGGAAACGGTATGGCGGGCGCCATTCGCGGGTGCCGGGAATGAACTGCACGGTATTACTGAATGTTGTGCCCTCGCCGCCGCCGTTATCCGCCAGCGGCTGGCGGCCGCGATGAGTCACGGTGACCACCTGCCATGACTGATTCATGGCCCCTGACGGGTGATTTTTCAGGGTGAAAATTTTCCCCGGCATCAGCGCAAAACAGTTAGTGCCTGCAGTGCCGATCTGACGCGCGTTCTGGGATTGTTCATAGCGCAGCATCGTAAAGTAGCCGCCCTGCTCATCCTGCTGAAAACGGCCGTAACTCTCGAACGTTCCGTGCTGCCGGTGTATATCCCCGGACAGCTGATGCTCAAGAGGGTAAGACGGATTCTGCGGGTTGTAATCTTTGTGAGTCTGAATATCACTGCACAGCTGTTCGGCATAGCGCCAGGAGAACGCCGTGCTGTCACGGGTGTCCGTATCCGCCTGCGGGTTATAGGTCAGATGAATACCGGCGGTCATGCCGAGATGACTGTCGCTGTAAAACAGTTTCGGGCCTTCCTCGAACCAGAAGTTAATCCCCTCTTCTGCCGCCAGACGGCACCAGAAATCATAGGCGGATTCCCGCTTCTGGGTGATGTAATCGCGCTTCCCGTGCAGTGCGCCGTCATAAAATTTCAGGTCATTTTTGACGTGGGCTTCATCCAGCAGGGTGGCGAGGACTTCCGGCACCGATTGTTTCTGAAAGATACGGCTGTCCTGGTTGAGCGTCATGATCCACATTTCCGGACGGATCAGAAAGTGATACCAGGTTTTGTTACCGTCAGTATTGCCCTGTTCAGCAGAGGCCAGCAGTCCCTGCACGGTACGCACTTTAACACCGTCACGGGTGACGGTCAGTGACGCGGCGGAGCCGAGATGATCCTCAAAGGTGATCGACGGCAGCAGGCTGACTGCGCTGATGGTCAGCGAAAACAGCGAAGACAGGGATTCACTGAGTGAAAACTCGGTGACCAAAAAGGTCTGTTCCGGTAAGCGGCCGATTTTACAGGTAAATACCAGCCCGGAAGGCGAATCGCCGGAAAGCAGCGATAACGCCGTCTGCGCCGGTTGTTGAACAAGGGAGTCTTTCAGTGCGGCAATATCTGCCGCCTTCTTTTTGGGATCTTCAGCAAGCATGCCGGCTCCGGTACGGGTCTGACGGATGAATGCCCGGCATGCCGGTGTTCTCCGTAATAAAGCAAAAACACCACAAACCCCGGACGGGATTTGTGGTGTAAATCAGTACATTACGCTTCGATTGGCGCACGCCAGTCATCAGCACCGGAGGTGCCTGCAACGGTGTGATCCCAGCTGACTTTACGGTAGGACAGCGAGACTTCAATCAGCTGCGTGTAATCCGATTTGGATGGATCCTGGCAGTGAGGCATTTTGCAGTCGATATTGACGATAGTGGCATCTTCCAGCGAGGTGGTGAAGAAATGCTCCTGTTTACCTTCAACAGACGTGCGGTACCATTTCAGTTCGACATTCGGCAGCATTTCACCGGCCGCCAGGGCGTTGTACAGCAGCGGAACCGCTTTGTTCATTGCCACAGTAAATTTGAACGGACGGTGTGCACGCTGACCGGACGGCTGACCGGACTGCGGATCTGTCGGAACGGTGACGATATGGTCAAACTGCTGTACCAGCATCTCATCTTCGTGACCCTGTACATAGATGTTGCCGACAGACTCAGCGGTAAAGGCACCGGCAGTGATGTTGCCCTGGGTTTTGCCTTCGATGGAGATATAGCACGGAGTTGGCATGGTAAATTCCTTATAATATAAAATGATAACAATGAGTTATCTGACAATATGTTGCCATCAGCCAATGCGCATGGTGGTAAGCCGCGAAATAATAAATTTCACTTACCGGTCTGTAAAGACCAGAAAGACGTTTGTATCTCACAGGATCCGTCACTTAAGTTAAAATCGTTGCAAAAACAGGATATATGACTACAGAAAAGGGCTGATTAAGAGTGAGTAGGTGCAATAATTCAGATCACAAAAGAAACAAATCACTACGTTTTTTAACATAACTATCTAACGTATTGTAAAAAATAAGAAAAAAGTCATTTTTTTTCAGATCACAGAAATAAAATATGTAACAAAATACAAAGCATCAATAACAATATGAATAATAACAATAAAAATGAAATTCCAGGGAAATATTACAAAAATACCGTATTTTTCACTCTGTCCGGTGCGACATAACCGGCCGAAAACACTATATTCTGCTGTTTTATTTTTATTTTTTCCTTTTTAAGAAAAATAATACAAGTATTTCAATATATTAAAAAGACAGGAAATCGCCCGCCACTGCAGCCAAACTGCACATCTGTGCTTCAGCCGGGATCTGCGCCCCGGGTAAAGGTGTATCGCCGGACATTAACGCTGTTGGTGCGGAGGCGCTATGTGTCATCATGCCGGCGGATATCGTAATGTCATAAGCATGCCCTTTTTTTCCAGTTCAGTGATAACCCGTACATCCGCAATCAGTTTCGTTTTATCGGAATTAAACAGCACAATCCTGCCATACGATGTCACCAAATCCGTTGTTTTTTCCAGCCAGTCCCCGGGGCGGTATTTGCATACACAAAATCCGTAGCTTTCGAGAAATGAGCACTGTGACTCAATATTCAGTGTATTCAGGACACCGGATTGCGGTGAGCTGAGAAAGTATTCTGCCGCATATTTTTTCAGAACAGGGGGGGTTTGTACCTTATTCTCAAATTCACGGGGGGCTATCCGGGCCAGCAGACTCAGGTCAATCAGAGAGTGCGAATTACATTCCTCCGCAAGCTGCGGACCTAATCCGCCATGCATCCTGGCACCGGATTCAACCAAAACCGGTCCGCCGTCAGACATAATCACTTCATTATGTGATGCGCCGTTGCGAATACCGAGGGAATCCAGTACCTCTTTAACGTAGCTGATTAATACCGGATGTTCATCAACCGGCTCAGTCACCATTTGATGATAAACAGGAACACCATTAATCTCCTGCTTAACATACCTGAATATATTCACAATAAAATGGTTTCCGTCACAGCTGACTGCATCAGCCACATATTCAGTGCCATGAATTTTTTGCTCAACCAGAACAACAGTGTTGTTATTGCCGGCATAGTCAGTTGTGTTTATCAGAGAATGGAATGCATGTGTAATTTCAGCGGTATTCTTACAGAACAAAACACTGTCAGTGCCAAAGGAGTTAACCGGCTTGATCACATATTCATCAAACGGGTTTTCCTTGCACCAGTGTAATATATGCGCCAAATCACCGGACTGATAATGAGGAATGCAGCGAATACCATCCAGCATAAGTTGTTGCTGCATAAGATATTTATCCCGTCTGGCAGTACTGCGCGCAGGCACATTAGGGCGTAATCCCCAGTGATAGCAAAGTTTATCAAAGATAAGCACACCCGGCTCTGAACCACAGACAATGAAATCAGGCGCACGCCCAATGACAGACTCAATATCCTGTACCGTCCTGCCAAGAGAGTGGTAACTGAAAACAGCGGAGTAATCCTCCTGACGAAAGGTCGCCATTACCGCTGAAGGCAGTGCCTGATTCGTAATAAGAGCAACAACATCATAGCCAAAAAGCGTTCTTATTCTGTTTGCAAAAACAGCACCGCTGGAGAAAGGATCAACAATCAGTACATATTTATTTTCCATCATTTCTCTCCGTTCCGGCTCAGAGAATATCGATAACGGTATCACTCTCAGGAAAAGAGCAGCAGGCAAGATGTATGTGTTGTTCTTTCTCTTTTACCGATAAACAGAAATCCGGTTCACTGCGGATATATCCGTTTTTCAGTCTGAATTTACAACTCCCGCAAATACCTGATCGGCATTTATTTCTGATGAAAATATTGTGCAGTAATAAATTATCCAGAATGGTTTTATTTGTATCCACGCTTATTTTTTGATTTCTGTTTAATACCTGAAGGGTAATACTCTGCGAATCATATGAATCCATCATTATTTTTCCGTTTTCTGTGCTGAAGTGAATGTCATTTTAACGTCGCCGTATATATTCAGAGACCAATTCTTGAGATAATCAGTTCTGCTGAATCAAGATAAATGTTTATTTCATTACTGTTTTCAGTTTCAGAAATGATATCGCCGGCACAGGGCATTTTCGTCAGCTTAAAGATTGCATCCCAGGCTCCGAGTTCATTATCGGCAAAAAAATGCGCTGTTTTCAGCATGGTATTTCTCAGGTACCGGCGTTCACTTAAACTGAGATCGCGTACAATGTCATACGCAACATAACTGAAAACACTTGAGTGGCTCCATTCATCCTCAGCATGAATCCGGGTAACGTCATGGCATATTTTCTGAATACCATTATCCTCAGCCATAACTTTCAGGTAATCCGTTATCAGCGTCTCACTGGCACACGCAATGGCAAAACGGGTTAAACGCCTTTGCCATTCTGCACCGCAATCGGCCAGAATGTTGTCCTTCCATTTTATAAGGTTAAAGTCAGTATAGTTGAGTGGCTCAAGCTTACGCTGATCACAGATGTAATTACACGCTATTACTGACATCCTTGTATGAAGCGCTTCATCCAGCAATGTTTCTGACATCACATCCTGCAACCCCGCTCTGTTGGGGGAATTAACCGGCGGATATTTTATGATGTCCTCACAGGCCGGCGTCACAATGTCGCATTCGATACAGATAGTCTTAAGATTGTACATAACCCATGCATAAGAAAGGCAGGTATTTTTAATTTCATCCGATGCTTCCCGCCAGGCATCATGTTGCCTGAAAGGCAGCAATGATTCACTGAAATCCTGTTTGGCTGAATCAAATTCAGACTCAGGATATTCCGGCTGCACGTTATTAACGGCAGCCCGGTTTTTCCATAACGCCGATAATTTTTTCAGCATAAAAGCGACATTTTCACTATCCGGTATGACAATACCTGCTTCCATTCACCACCCTCCATTATCTGATGTCAGTTTTTATTCTTTCCTTACACGGATCAGGCTCATGAAAACAGCGCCCGCCAAAGCAAATACAGACGAAATCACCAGTGTTTCCTCCCAGCGACCCGCATCCAGCAAATCGCCGTACAAAATGGCAGATAATGCACTTCCCATATAAAACGAAAGCTGCCTTATACTGGTTGATAACAATGTTTTTCCCTCTGCGAATCCGGTAATCGCTAATGTATCCAAAAGAGGCATCAGACAATAATTGAGAAAAAGCCGGATAAAATAAAGAGAGATAAACAGCACCACTGAAATAGGTAATGACTGTAAGTACAGGCAGATAAACGTCATGATACCAATAATGATTATTGCTATCTTTAAAGAGAATCGTTTTACAATGAGGGGGGCAAATACAGCACCAATAATACTGACTATTTTATCGGCCCCCATAATAAGTGATATTTCACTGATATTCATCGTATAGGCAAGATGGAATACAATATTTATAAACCTGAAAACCAGTGTAATTGAGGCACCAAGAAGCAAAGCAGCAATAAAAAGAGTAATGAAATTCAGCCATTCAGTACTCTTTATACCTGAAAAATGCCGGTTATCTTTCTCTGGTTCTGAAATCCCCTGAACAGATTTAACACGAAAGCCGATCATCAGCAGAGATGAAATAAATGATGCTGTCAGGATCCACTGATAATGACGTAATGCTGCTGTCTCCGAAAAATAGGTGACAATACTCACCACGACGGAGCCGGTCATCGCGGCACCCAAATAGGAAACAAAAAACCAGCTGAATAATGTTGTCCTGCTTTTCGGATCAATATGTGAACCCATAAGGGAATTACCCAGAGATAATAGTGCAATCATACCGGAAAGGATCAGCCCGAGAGTGACGGCGCTCGCCCACACCGAAGACAATACCGGCAGCAGCATAAAAGGCAGTGAATAAAGACAGGCGGCGATCAGAAGCAGTTTTTTCTGCGCGATTTTTCTGCTCAGATAAATCAGGGGAACCACGGCTGCTGCCATCATCGACATTGCCACCGCATAAATAAATCCCGTTGCAGTTTTATCGATACCGCGCGCTTCGAGGTAAAAATTATACACCGCGTCAAACATGCCGTTACTCAGTCCCATCAGGAAGGTGGCTATCAGAAAATAACGGGCGGTAATACTGAATTTTTTAATATCTTCAAACATATTTCGTCCCTGCTTCGGCAACCTGCAATCCCCTTCCCGTAAAGTCTTCAAACACCCGTTCACCGCCGGGCCAGGCGCCATAGCCGGAAGCGGTATTAAAATGCCCGGCACCGGGGACAAAATGTGTTTCACATCCCCATTGTGATGCCAGTATCTGCGCACGGGCTTCACTGAGGTGTTCATCATTATTGCTGTATATCAGCATCGCACGGTATTTCAGTAAACCGGACGGTAACGGGCTCTGCTGCCGGATCGGTGTTATCGCGGTTTCGGCATCAACATCCGCCGGTGCCACTAAAATCAGGGCGTTAACCCTGCTGCAGGAATACTGTGCAGCCCACTGGGCGGCGGTTACCGCTCCGCAACTGTGACCCAGCAGAACAATATCCCCTGCTGTGTGCGCAATTGCCTGATTCAGGCTGTCGATCCAGATTTCCCGTGACGGGTTATTCCAGTCCCCCTGCTGTACACGAAAAACATTGCGGTATTTTCTTTCCATAAAGGACTGCCAGTGTTCAGGCCCTGAATTCGTATAACCCGGAACGATGAGATAAGTCGTTTTCATTGATACCTGCTTCACTGACGTTGCTGAGGATGAATACTGATCCCGAATTTTCCGGACAGTAGTTGTGAAAGTTCTTCGTTATCCGTAATATCCGCAGAACAGGAAGACAAACCGTTCACTTCGGTAAAAACAGTATCCCGGATACTGATTCTGCCGTTTTCTGTCGGCAGGCTGGCCACTTTATGTATATTAAGCAGGCTTTCAGGAGAATGGAGCGTATAAAAATACGCCATGCTGATATCCGGCGGAAACGTTTCTGTATCATGGAAAGCGTAAATATCCTCCCAGTCAGCATTGAGCCTGCTGTTTTCTCTGACAGACACGACCCAGCCATATGCAGGATGACGGCTTACTTTTGATGATAAAAAAGCATGCTCGTGAACATAACCATCCACCATACGCAGAGGTGCCCGCGGCCCTCTGGCACCGAAACCAACATCAAAAATCCACTCTTCCCCCGCAACAGAAATAATAAATAACTGATGTGTTGCCGGTGTCAGCAACGGGATCAGCACTCTGGCCAACCGCGTACGGTACACAAAGCCGGTATAACTGAAAAAAGGTGCAAGTAATGCCGCAAACTCAAAGCAAATACCGCCACGTTTATTAAATATTATATTATCTGCAATTATTTTGCTGAAAGATCCGGATGCCGCATTTTCATTCATACTGAAATTTTCAAACGGAACCGAATAAAAATGAGCATGATGAAACCGAAAAAGAGAATAGTTATCAGCTTTAATATTTTCGTTTATATTTAAACGTGTTAAATAAGATGAAATATCCTTCACGCCGCGCTCCTGCAATCAACCCGCCTGCCGGTTGAGTTGATATGATGATTTTGCCTTTGTTCTTAAATAGTAAACACAAGATGCTATAAAACAAGATAAACTGAAAATTAAAATCATCAGAAAAATAATTTCACCTCTCTAATTAAATATAAAATACAGAAAAATTAACAGGATGGTATGAGTGATTTTTTTATTTAATTTTATATTAAAAAATAAAAAAGAATCTTTACGGAAATTATTTCCACCCAACCATTCACGCAGAAAATACAATAATTCGCCGGGTAAGGTGCGAAAACGAAGCCGGATCGGATACAATGCTACGATACACACCACTGACACCGGCGTAACCCCGGAGGGATTTATGGAAAATATAGTACCGGATAAATACTACGATATCGCTGATGAGTACGCGCTGGAATCGGAAGATCCGGTTGAAGAACAGGAATATGACGGACTGGCACACTATTTTCAGTTACTGATCACCTGTCTGACAAACAATGAAGAGATCAGTGAGGAAGCCCAGAAAAAGATGGCGGCTGAAGCCGGTATCGATAAACAGCGTATCGATGATATTGCTGAATTTCTCAACCGCTGGGGTAATGATTAAGTCACTATCAGCGCCGGATACAAAAAAACCGGGATAACCGCATTCCTGTTATCCCGGCGGGATGTTACTGACCGTTAAAAACGGTATTTCAGGCCTAACATACCCTGCGTATCCGAGTAGTGATCACTGCCGGCCTGCTGTGCCACGTTAAACCAGATGTCCGCATTGCGGGTCAGTTGTCCTTCAACCCCCACTTTAATTTCACCGATATTACGGGTGCCTGACTGACTGACATGAGCACTGTCCATGGAGACACCCGCCATTTTACTGTTATTCAGCCAGTTAATTTCAGCAAACGGCCGGAAGTGACGATCATTGTCGTTATCCTGCAATGCCCGTCCCAGTCCATATACCCTTACCCCGAGACGGGTCTGAATATTTCCTTCACCGGTCGCCGATACGCGGGTACCGCCCCGCTCTGTGTGGGTATCCATTTTCACACCCATATAGGTTACCTGCGCTTTCGGCTGGATATACCAGCGATTAATACTGCCTTCACTGCCCTGTGTTTCATTGATCAGGACGCTGTACCCGGCTTCGGCAGAAAGTGTGATACCGTCAGAGTTATATTTTTCTTCTGCCAATCCCCGTCTTTCAACCCGGTTTTTAAACCAGTTATATTGTACCCAACTGTCAACATACAGGCCGGTTTTATCCGCCTCATTAGCATAGTAAGTACCGTATATCCCGACACTGTACCCGTCAGCATGTGAGGTTGATTCCGTGCTTTTTACACTGTTTGCGGTTTTACCGCTGATACGGCCATATCCCGCCATCAGTCCGATATGGTAACGGTTAAGATCATTATCAGACCACTGTGCGATATCGCCGCCCAATTGTGCCACATACCGGTTTGTCCCGGTTCTTAACTGGCCGTTGCCACTTTTCACCACTGAGTGCCCGGCCACAGACTGGTGACTTTACGCTCACCGGTCAGCACATCGGTATATTGGGTTTCACCGAGGCGATCATGCAGGCGCACATTAAACAAGGTATTCGCCATTTGCAGGTTACTGATATATCCCCCGGCTTCCGGGCGGATAGCCGGATTGACCGGCGGCTTTATAATGGGTTTTTCCGGTTCAGGATCGGGATCAGGTTTTGGTTTCGGTTCCGGCTCGGGTTTTGGTTCTGGTTCTGGTTCTGGTTCTGGTTCCGGCTCAGGATCCAGTTTTGACGGGGTATATTCTGATGTCAGATACCAGTTTTTTTCATTACCGTTTTTACCGCGTCCCAGAGAATAATCATATGCTCCCGCAACAATCGGCCCGCTCTGAGTGAATATACCGTCAGAAATACCGTCAACCGTGATAACTTCAATACCGTTGAGTATGGTCAGCCCGCCCTGCCCGCCGATATTCACAAAACTGACCGTCGTGGTGCCGGCAGAATTACCTTTTATCCGCAGTTTATCCGTCAGTGAATTATCGTCATTCAATACGGTATTGAGGATTACGTGCCCGCCATTACCGGTATAGTCACCAGCCACGGTCAGTGTTTTCGGTACAAAGGCGTCCGGATCGGTCAGATCGTCCGGAGAGTTATAACGGAGTGTCGCACCGGTCAGTGTCAGGTTTGACAGCACAGAATCGGCGGTCATATTCCAGAGACTGTTTGTACCGGCAATATCCAGGTTAATGGTACCGTTTGTAGTCGTATTCGGTGCGCCTGCCACGTTATATTCCAGTGAATTGGTACTGCCGGTAAACCGGCTGTTATCCGCCATCTGCAGGTCAACACTCCCTTTTGTCTCCGCTTTCATATCACCGTCAACGGTGAATACACTGCGGATACTGTTACCGGACAGGCGATCAGAAGAGGATATCTGTGAATCAGCCCCTTTGGCATACAGGGCAAACTTCCGGCTGTCACTGGTCACATTAATGGTGGTATCACCGCCGAGATACACCTGACTGCCGGCAGTGACCGTTGTACCACCGGCCTTTTTCGATCCGGCTTCCGCATAAATACCGTGTGCCGTTGTGCCTTCGGCGCGGATATCCGTTGAACCCAGTTCGATAATGCCGCCTTTGTTGGCATAAACCGCATGGGCTGACCCGCCGTTTGCCACAATGGTGCTGTTGTCGCCGATCACCACACGGGCATCCCCGGTTGCCGCAGAGTTGGTGTTCCCGGCATAAACGGCATAACCGGTGCAGAATTCACGCCCGAATATTTCCAGATTGCTGCCGGCTTCGTGAGAAATAATGACCGCATTTTTTCCGAGTGTGATCAGGTTTTCGCTTGTGCCGGTGGTTGATGAATTAGCACGCACCCCCATCCCGAATGCATCAATATAGGCATCGTCACCCACGGTAATCACTGTGCCGTTACTTTCCTTACCGGCGTTCAGACCATCTGCGGAAGAACCGGTGGTTTTAATGGTCAATTTATCAATATTGATTTTACTGGCACCGTTTTTTGTCACAATACCGTCAGCTTTGGCGCCGCTGGTTGCAATATTCAGTTCATTAAAATTATAGGTGCTGCTGTTCCCGTAAACCGCCCAACCCTGTAGTGGCGAGAGTGACGCGTCCTGCGTCGTGTTGATGGTCACACTCGCGTAATCGGATAACGGGGTTCCGCCGTGCTCACCGGCACTGTAATAATAGATGGTTGAGGTGCAAGTCAGGTGTTTTTTTCCGTCACCGTCTGTCACCGATGTACAGGGATCCGCCATACCGGGAAATGAATATAATCCCGTTCCCAGTATAACCGATATCGGTAATGCAAATTTTTTTACAGATTTATATTTTTTCATAAGGGAAAACCTCCCAGCGTAAAAATAAAAGCAGGATACAAATGCAGAAATTAATTAAAGGCATTCCAGCTGTCTTTATTAAAATAAAAAAGTCAGCGTAGTAATATTATTATCAGTAATAACTAAGGTTATATTTATGAGTAACACTACGTGTATTTATATATTATTACAACCACGATGATAGATAAGATAATTTTATGATTACTGTGTTAATAAATTGTTTTCATTATTTTTGCCTGATATTTCAATGAATTAATATGAAAGATGTAAGCAGATATTACTTGGTAACAAAAAACCCGGAATGTTTGTTCTTTATTTATCTACAATTGGATTAACAATAGAATAAAATACCAAAATATTGCATTTTACATAAAATTTAATGCATTGAAATCAAAACAAACACTATTTTGTTACAAACGTTATTTTTTATAACATATTCCCACCAAAAACTTAACTCACATTCAATGTCACTGCAATGACACTCCTGAGAAGATAAAAACAACATAACCACCTGTAAAATAAGAAGTAGTAAGATATTATTTTATTGTCATAACAGCGAATTCGACTGAAAAAACGCTTTACTGCAGATAAAATAATGCCCTTTTTTACCTCTTCTTGCTTAATAAGTCTTACCTGACGATACACAGAAAAGATCGAATAAAAAATTTCAACAAAAAAATCATGTAAAACATGAGATATTCTTTATATTTTGCGCTGTATTAAATAAAAGTGATTAAATTACGCATCCATTTTGTAAATTTATGAAAATAATAAAACATACCAATATTATATTTGCATCAAAAAATAACATGTGTTATTTAATTTTAATCATCAGATACAAACTTCCTTTTTTTTAAAAAAAACACCAGACATGTTAATAAGACTAAAAAACACAACCGATAATTATTTGCCGGTAATAACAACCATTCCTGCTATGACAGATTTAATCTACGGAGATAAATGGTGCAGAAATATCAATGCATAGATTCAGATTTACTCAATAAAAATATCGGGGAGGTACTGTACAGATTTCGTAAGCTGAAAAAAATAAGCGGTGAGAAGTTAGGTTTTACACTTGAAATCAGTCAGCAGCAGGTCTCCCGCTATGAGCTGGGTAAAGGAAATCTGACGGTCAGTCTGCTGTTCAGGGTACTCACTGCACTGGATATTTCACTGATCGTTTTTCTCAACGAACTCAGAAAACAATATGACTCCGCTGATGTCGTTCACACCTTGCTGGATATAGATAATATATTGTTTTTAAATAAAAATTTAAATAAATCTGATTTTATATTGTAAAAATAATCCCGCCTTCCAGCCCCGGCCATGCCACTGTCACCGGGGCCATCATCCCTCTCAATAAATAGCCTGACGCTGTTATTTTTTAGGAAATACTTCCCTGAAAAATAAAAAGATACTGCTCCTCTGCGCAACAGATTGCACAGAACACATATACCTGCAATAAACACAGAGGAAAAATAATGAATCAGGATCTCAACACACAGGATATGTCTGTACCGGCAACCGGTATTGACCCGGTAGTACAGGTCATGGGCGGCAACAGTGATATCGCTCTGGATTTGGTGGTGATTATTGATACCAGCGGCTCAATGTCAGATGAATCAGCCGATCTGAGTCGTGAAATAGACGCGGCGATAGAGAAAGCGGCTGCCCGCTGCCCGTCTCAGCTGCGGGCAACGTTCCTGGGTATTCAGGGCACCTGGACCGGCACAAAGTTTGATCAGACCGTGAGTGATTATCTGGTTGGCAAAGGTGCACATGAGGGGAATTTACAGGCCAGAAAGCCGTTTACGGAGGCCGATGGCCGTGACCATGCCGGGAATAAGGAGGATTTATGCCGTGCG
Source organism: Morganella sp. GD04133 (assembly GCF_029835375.1). Lineage (NCBI taxonomy): Bacteria > Pseudomonadati > Pseudomonadota > Gammaproteobacteria > Enterobacterales > Morganellaceae > Morganella > Morganella sp. GD04133. The sequence continues at coordinate 14,025 of NZ_JAODZS010000005.1, forward strand.
GTTATTGATACCAGTAAATATTTTGACTGGCGTCCCGGTGCCCGCCGTGCCATTTTTGTGCTGGGTGATGAAGGGATGGAAGGCGGCGGCGGAACACTGACCAATGCTGCGGTCGCGAAAAACAGCGAAGCGATTGGTGTCGCGCAGCTTCACGGTGTCAAAGTGTATACCTATCAGGGAACCCCGGATGATCGTCCGGAAAATCTTGACCGCTTCCCGTCGATTGCGGAAAGAGACAAAGTGACAAAGGAGTATCAGCGGCTGGCAGAGCAGACCGGCGGGCGCTCATATATCTACACCACCGGTATCGCGAACTTCCTGCTGGTATTACAGGAAATTCTCTGTGACAGTCTGACGCCGCCGGTGATTCCGGATAACGGTCATTCACATGCAGACTGCCGCGACGTGTGCGAACAACTTTCTTCAATTATTTCCACTGTCAATAAGTTGGCGGATATTATCAATAAAGCTATTGATGCCTGTTGCGGCCCTGATGTTCATCATCACAAAGAGACTCCCGCCAGGTGCAGTTGCTCCGATAAAGTATAAATCGTAAATAATGAGTAAAAGCGCCCTGTTAATATCATGGCGCTTTTTTTATTTTTATCAGACAGATACTGGTTTTCGCCGGTGAGAAGACGGGAATGGCGGCAGCACCGCATTTTTCAGTGCCAGCGATGCCGGATGGCGCAGTTGTTCAATACATCCCTGCGGTGAGGTCTCCGCAATTTTCCCCTCGTCCATGACCACTACCCGCGCGGCAAACCGGCTGACCAGCCGCAAATCATGCGTGACAAACAGATAGGCGATTCCCTGCGTTTTCTGTAACTGCCCGAGCAGTGTCAGAAGCGATGCCTGCAGATGAATATCCAGGTTTGATACCGCTTCATCCAGGATGATCAGACGCGGATCCGGGGCCAGCGCCCGCGCAATACAGATACGCTGCAACTGACCGCCGCTGATCTGTGACGGCAGTTTACCGAGCACCGACAGCGGCAGCTCCACCATGTCCAGCAGTTCCGCAGTCCGGGCTTTGCGCTGTTTTTCATCCAGTGAGGTCAGCAGCTTCAGCGGTTCGGCAATGATCTGCTCCAGGGTAAAACGCGGATCAACCGCACCGGGCGGATCCTGAAAAACCATCTGGATCTCCGAACGGAACTGCTGCCGCTGTGTTTTGTCCAGTTTACGCACCGGTATTCCGCGGTAAAAAACATCGCCTTTTTCCGGATATTCCAGCCCGCAGATCTGACGCGCCAGGGTGCTTTTTCCGCAGCCGCTGCGCCCGAGCAGCGCAACGGTTTCCCCCTCATTCAGGGTCAGGGAAATGTCATCAAGAATACAGCGCGGCTTTCCCGCCCCCATCAGTGAATGGCTTTGGTAGCTTTTGCTCAGGTGTTCAACAGAGATCAGTGTCATACGGAAAGCTCCAGACCATACAGTGAAAGGTGTGCAGAAATAAGATTGCGGGTCACGGGGGAGCGCGGCCGGGAAAAAATATCCTCCACCGGGCCGGCTTCAATAATGTTCCCGTCTGACAACACCGCCACCTGGTCGGCAAGACGCGCCACCACGCCCATATCATGGGTGATCAGCAGAAGTCCGGTCTGCCGGTCAGTCACAACATGCTCCAGCAAATCAAGGATTTTCATCTGCACCACCAGATCCAGATCAGTGGTCGGCTCATCGGCAAACAGAAACGGTGCATCGCTGAGGATCGCAATCGCGATCATCATCCGCTGCAACATGCCGCCGCTCATCTCAAACGGATAGAGCTTCAGGATATGTTCACTGTCCCCCAGTTCCACTTCCGCCAGCACATCACGGATGCGTTTATCAATGCTATGCAGCGGTTGCCGGGTGGCTTTCAGGGTTTCGGTAATATGCTGATGCATGGTCCGCACCGGGTTAAATGCACTGCGCGGATTCTGCATAATCGATGCCACTTCCCTGCCGCGCAGGGCCTGTCCGGTGACCGGCTGCCCGTCCAGCAGAATAGTGCCCTGTGTTTTCTGCACGCCCGGCGGCAGCACATCCAGCAGCGCAGAACAGGTCATGGATTTACCGGAGCCGCTCGCGCCGACCAGCGCCAGCACTTCGCCGCGCCGCAATGAAAAGGACAGATCAGAAAGCAGGAAATGAGCATGGTTGTTATGCAGATACCCTGCCGACAGATTGCTGACCTCCAGTACAGAATGATTTAATGACATGTCCCGGCCCTCAGTGTCGGATCCAGACGATCACGCAGTGCATCCCCGAGGATGTTAAACGCCATCACACTGAAAAATAAAATCAAACCCGGCCAGAAAATCAGCATCGGTGATGTCCAGACAAACTGGCGGGCATCACTGATCATCACGCCCCACTCTGCGGTGGGAGCCGCCACGCCCAGCCCGAGGAATGACAGCCCGGAGACATGCAGCATCATATGACCGATATCCAGGGTCGCCAGCACGATCAGCTGGGAAATGGTGGCCGGAAACAGATGCCGGAGAAAGATCCGCACATTCCCGGCGCCGCTCAGACGTGCGGCCAGCAGAAATTCCCGGTGACGCAGCGAGAGGATGATCCCGCGGACAATCCGCGCATACCATGCCCAGTGTGACAGTGCGATCGCGATAATCACGTTTGTCAGCCCGGTACCGAGGATGCCGATTAAAAACAGTGCCAGCACCAGTGTCGGGAACGTCAGGAACACATCGGTAAACCGCATGATGATTTGATCCGTCCGCCCGCCGGTAAACCCGGCAATACCGCCGATCACCAGCCCGAGCGTCATAATAATCACCAGCGTGATAGCGACAGTGCCGAGAGAAATCCGCGCCCCGGCAATCAGGCGGGAAAAAATATCACGCCCGAGATGATCGGTACCGAGCCAGTACTGACTGTCCGGTTCCTGAAGCCGGTTGGATAGCTCCACCAGATCCGGGTCATGCGGGGAGATCCACGGCCCGGCAATCATAGCCAGTACCAGCAGCGCCACCACAGCCAGCGCAAACCACAGCAGAAGATTGCGGCTGAGTGTCCGCCAGGCGGACGGGGCTTTCAGTATCATATCGCTCATTCGATACCCTCCGCAGAGAGACGGATGCGGGGATCCGCAATCGCATAAATAATGTCCACAATCAGGTTACAGAGGACAAAAATCACCACCATCAGCAGGGTAAAGCACTGAATCACCGGATAGTCCCGGTTCATAATGGCAGAGACCGCATAGCGCCCCACACCCGGCCAGCTGAAAATACTCTCGATAATCAGCGCGCCGCCGAGCAGTTCCCCGATATGCATGCCGATAGCCGTGATCACCGGCAGCCAGGCGTTACGCAGAATATGCGAACGCTCCACCGTCATTTCGGATAACCCGCGCAGCCGCGCATAACGGACATGGCGCTGCCCGGCGACCTCGAGCATGCTTGCCCGCAGTAATCGTGCATTAATTGCCAGTGACATCAGCGAGATAGCAATGACCGGCATCACCAGATGTTTTGCTTCCCCTTTGCCCATCGGCGGCAGCCAGCCGAGATGAATGGAAAACAGCAGGATCAGCAGGAACCCCAGCCAGAAATTCGGCATGGAAACCCCGATAAACGCAATCACCCGCACCAGCTGATCCGGCCATTTTTCGCGGTAACGTGCCGCCAGCATCCCCATCGGCACAGACAGAATAATGGTCAGCGCCAGTGCCAGCCCCGCCAGTTGCAGCGTGGCGGGCAGAAAATAGAGCAGATCCGGCAGCACCGGTTTCTGTGTGGCATAAGAGATACCAAAATCCAGATGCAGCGCGTCAGACAGCCAGTGAAAATACTGGGTCATGACCGGCTTATCGAGACCAAGAAGCTCGCGGGCGCTTTCCACTGCCTGCGGGGTCGGCGGAATTTTGGATAACCGCAGATAATCCAGCGCGGGATCAGACGGCCCCAGGCGCAGGATCAGGAAGATAAACAGCGAGGTGCCGAACAGCATCGGGATCAGCAGCAGCACCCGCCGGAAAATAAATCGCATCATAATCGCAGACCTGTTACTTCGCAGCCGGTGTCAGCTGGTCAAACGGGATCTCATTCGACATTGCGCTGAACGGCACATCGCCGATTTCCGGTTTTGCCACCGCAATGGCGGTGATGTAAGTCAGCGGCAGATAAACCGCTTCTTCATGCAGACGGGTCAGGATGTCGTGATACAGTGCGCGGCGCTGTTTTTCATCCGTGGTGGTCAGCACCTGTGTGATTTTGGCATCGATCTCTGCTTTATCCGCCAGTCCCTGCTGTGCCTGGTAATCAGCATGGGACGGAATACGCATGGAACTGACAAACGCGTGCGGGTCAAACGGCGCACCCCAGGTGCCGTTGAAAATCATCCCGAAACGACCATCTTTCTGACGCGAGTAGATACTGCTTTCCTCTTCCCCGACCAGCTTCACATCAATCCCGGCGCGACGCAGATCGGCCTGAACCACTTCAGAAATCGACTTCGCCACCGCATCGGTACCGACAAAATTCAGCTCCACCACCAGCGGCTCACCATCTTTTTCACGGATACCGTTTTCGGTTTTCGCTTTCCAGCCGGCATTTTCCAGCAGGGATTTCGCTTGCTCAACGTTATAGGCATACGGTGTTAAGCCGGCGTCTGCATACGGCACATTTTCTGAGAAAAGGGTGTCCGCTTTTAATTGCGTGCCATACAGTACCTTTTCAATCATTTTATCTTTATCAACCGCGTGATTAATGGCTTTACGCACAGCTACATCACGGGTAGGACCGGTTTTGGTATTGATAGCCAGTACCAGTGATTCCAGTGGCGCTGAGAGTTTGGTGGTATAGCCCGGCATATTTTTAAAGCGCTGATAGGTGTCCGGATAAATAATGCCGTCCGTGCCATATAATAAATCCACCTCACCGGCTTCAAATGCCACGGCACGGGTATTCGGATCCGGAATCACTTTAAACGTGACGGATTCATACACCGGCTTTTTACCCCAGTACAATTCGTTGCGGATAAATTCATCTTTCTCGCTCAGACGGGATTCCGTTAATACCCACGGGCCGGTACCAATCGGTTTAATAATGCCGTCTTTGGTGCCGCCGTCTTTAAACTGTGACGGCGCAATAAAGCGGAACGGACGCGGCAACGCCAGCTCCTGTAAAATAGGATAGTAAGCATCTTTCAGGGTAATTTTTAACTGATTCGGGGCGACATCCTCAACCGCCGTAATCTGATTGGCCAGTTCAAGCCAGGCGTGGCGTTCACGGTTTGCCAGAATGGCATCAAAGTTTGCTTTAGCCGCAGCGGCATTAAATATCTCACCGTTAGAGAATTTCACATCATCACGCAATGTAAAAATATAGGTTTTGCCGTCATCCGATACCGTCCATGATTCCGCCAGCCAGGGCTTTACGGTTCCGTCATTCATATAACGGACCAGCGGCTCATACACCATGGTTTGTCCGGCCATCTGATTCGGCGCGTACTGATGCGGATTCAGCGGCCCCACATTCACCGGCCAGGCAAAATTTAAATGCGGATCGGCAAACGCGGTATTTAGCGACCCGGCCACAAGCGCCGCAAACAATAATAAAGAACGGACAACGTTACGCATATTTCACTCCTGATGTGCCACAGACAAATAAATAAAAAAGTCAGAAACCGGTTATTAAAATAATGCAGTTTCAATATATAAGAGTCTGTTGCGTAATTATGTACTCCCCCTGAGTACTTATTCTGAAAAAAAAGATAAACTCCGGTTATTTTCAGTACTGACGGTTTTTTCAGGAAACCGGAGGCTGTTATTGCGTGAGTTACCTGTTTATTGTCCGCAGATCGGAAAAAGCGATAACCACACGCTTTATCCGGTAAAAGCTGCAAAAAAGTGCCAATCCCGCTATACTGGCGGCCGCACTGGAGACAGTGCGCCTGAACACGGGCAAATATCACCTCATCGTGTGACGATTTGCTGCTCCCCATTGTGAAAATCTGAGAGTCTCATTATGTCATTACCTTCATGTCCGAAATGTAATTCTGAATACACCTATGAAGACGGTGCAATGTATGTGTGCCCTGAATGTGCCCACGAGTGGAATGATGCCGAACCGGCAGCAGAAAGTGATGAGCTGATTGTCAAAGATGCCAACGGTAATTTACTGGCGGACGGTGATGCCGTGACAGTCATTAAAGATCTGAAAGTCAAAGGCAGCTCATCCATGCTGAAAATCGGCACAAAAGTCAAAGGTATCCGTTTAGTGGAAGGTGACCACAATATCGATTGTAAAATCGACGGCTTTGGTCAGATGAAACTGAAATCTGAGTTTGTGAAAAAGAACTGATTGCCTGATATAAGATTGCTGACAAAATCCCGGCCTGTTTTTTCCCGGACTTTGCCAACAATCTGAGGCTCCGCCATACCGGCGGAGCCGCTTTTATTTTTCTGTTCTGTTTAAATACACACAATCGCTGATAATAATCAGATAGATTATTTATTGCTTTATTTCATCCGGTTTCCTTTTGTACCGGGAGGGTACGGATAATCCATATTCCGGAACAGATTCCGCCGTATAAATATCCGCTTTCCCCCGGACGCATTCGCGGTATGAACGCGTATCCGGACAATCAGCAAAAAACCAGCTGACCGGTGTCTGTAAAACGTCAGCCGCCCTGACCAGCAGGCTGACATTAATCTGGCTGCATCCCCGCTCATAACGCGAGAACTGCTGCTGGCTGATCCCGAGATGGTCTGCCAGGCGGCTGCCGGACCAGCCCAGTTCTTTCCGCTTGCGGAAGATCCGGTAGCCGACAGATTTATTCACGGTTAAATCAGTATCTTCTGTAATCATATTTCAGTCTCCTTCCGGGCTCACAATGCTGCCGGGTTCCGCAGCACCATGAAAGAAAATAAGAAATTACGGCATAACAAGAATGATGGATCCGGATCCTTCAAAAGCCCCGGGGGCAACCCGTCCGTTCACTTTCAGTACCGATTTCACATCCACCTTAGTCGCACCACCGGCCGGGACATGAATGGGCGCACCCCGCTCGCCGGGATTGCCGTTAAGATAAAGATCCGCATACAGGCTGTTATCCGGTCGCAGCGGGACACGACCGCTGTCTGAGCCGGAGGCGATCACGAGGATATTCATATCCAGATTGCAGGTGACGGTGATATTTTGATTGCGGGCCGCATCCGGCAGACTGACTTCATCAATATCTCCGTAATCCAGAATCACTGAGCCGCTGGTTACCTCACAGGCCCCCACCGGCGGCGGCGCGATACCGCACAATGATCCCGGCAGCAGACGACCGTTCTTCGACCAGCCGCCTGATGCGGATTCATAGAACAGCCCCACACACTCCTGATTAGAATTCAGCGATGGCCCTCTGTGTTCTGCTTTTCCCTGGTAGGGCAGCGAGATATTATTCAAAACCGCATCGCGTACTTCCGCCAGCGTTTTCAGCTTTTCCACGCGGACAATGGATTTGGTGGAGGAGCCGGGAGAACCATCCACATCATGTTTGTGGTTGATATTGATCCAGCAGACAGACCAGCCGTAGCAGGGATTAGGGGCAGAAGGGTCTTCCGGATCCCAGCGTTCGATAATGTAGGTGTAAACCGCATCCGTCGGTTTCCCTGAGGATTCCGTGATATAAGAGAAGATGGATGCCCCCGCCGAAGCGGACCAGAGCAGCGCAACCGCCACTGTTATTTTGATAAATCTGTTCATAGCGAGTCCCGGTTACCCGTCAGTCATAATTAAGATGAAATGTCGCAATGGCACTGAACGGCCCGCGTTTAATGGTTTTGTTTGCCAATGCATCCGGTTCGCCCTGCACATAGGCACGGAAATTCAGCAGCGTCAGTCCGTCGTTCAGTGTGATCTGCGGTGATACTTCATTGACCGCCAGCGCCGTGCCGTCCGCATTTTCCAGCCCGACCGCAATCCCTTCCGCCTGACTGCCCGGACTAATGGCCAGCGCCCCGCCGATAAACGGATTTTCATCCCCGGCAAACATCACCGTGACCCGCTTGCCGATGGAGGTATCACACTCCGAAAGCCGGATTTGAAACTCTTTTGACGGTGTCCGCTGATAGGCGTACAGGTTTTTATCAGGGATATTGCCGAACGGCAGTTCCACGGTTTCATCCCCCGGATGTATCGTGCAGGGTTCATCCACCAGCGTGCCGTGAAAATACAGGTTGTCAGGGACAGCTCCGGCATCCGCCCCCGGCAGAGATAACAGAAGCACACCGCAGGTACTGATAAAAAAGCGTCTTACTGTTTCATTCATTGCCTTGCTCCTACTGATATTCCGCCAGCAGTGTGGCGGTCACATCAAATGCACCTTCCGGCAGTGTGCTGCCCGGCCGTTTTACCGGCACCGCCTGAATCACCGGCGGGTTGTCCGGTGATACCGCTATGCGTTTGTTGAGCGTGAACGGTTTTCCGTTCTGCGTCAGGTGGATCGCCAGGTCGGGGATGTTGGTCTGTAAAGCCGCATCATCAAACCCGCTGACCGGGCCGGTGACCGATAATCCCAGATCCCAGCCCTTGATATTATCCTCACACACCAGGGTGTAATTGACCGCCCGGGTGTAATTGACACCATCCACTTTATGCACGCCGACGTTGTCACCAAAAAACACATCGATCACGCCGTTGTCACTGATTGTGCAGGCGGGCGGCACCAGCAGAGTGCCAAACAGCTTCATGTTCGGAGCGGCTGCGCTGCCCGCTGCGGCACACAGCAGCAGTATCAGTAACCGCCGGTAATGTTTTGCCATGTTCAGGCTCCTTACTGATAATCCAGTTCCAGTGTTGCCACCGCCGAGAAATCCCCGCCGGTCAGCACCGCCGTCATATCACGGACAGGTACCGCTTCCAGCGCCGGAAAGACCGGATAAGTAAATTTCACTTTCTCACCGGGATTGAGCTGCCGCCCCTGATAAAGCATGCGCACCCCCAGCCCGGCGATTTCGGTCTGCAGTAATCCGGCATCAAACCCGGCGGTATTGCCGGTGATAGCCAGCGTCATGGCATTGGTTGGCATCTTTGCGCACTCCGCCGTGTAATTGACCGGCTGTTTGTAGCGCTGACCGTCAATGCGGGTGCTCATCACCTCCCCGAAATCCACCAGGATGGTATTGCCGTTGTTGATGACACACGGCGGCGGCGCAATCACATTGCCGCGGATAGTGATATAGGTGATCCCGGGCACGCCCCGGATACCGGATACCCGTTCCGGCAGTGCAGCCGCACTTCCCGCAGAGATACAGAGCACAACCGCCAGTGTCCGCCGGAGGAAACGCTGTTTTCTGATCCGCTCATCCATGGTTTATCCCCTGTCTGCTCAGTTACCGGCTGCCGTTTTTGTCACACGGCACTCTGTGCCGCTGCAACTGAACTGCAACTGCGGACGGCCGCCGTAGTCATTGATATAACTCAGCACCGGCGCACTGCCGAGCGCAGATGCACTGAGACCGAGTGTGCCCTGACTTTTCGGTGCCACCATCAGCGGGGAGAACCCGTTCAGGCTTTTGCCGCCCAGCCCGCTGAGCGCATCGACAATCGTCACGTAATACGCGGTCGGGTTATGGACTTCATAGTGATCACCACGGCGCGTCAGAGTGATTTTTTCCTGCCACGGATTCGTCAGATCCGTTTGTGAGGCATAAATAGCTTCCGGGCGGTAAAACAGTTTGATGCGGGTCTGCAGGGCGATTTGCAGGACATTCTGCCGGTTACTGCGCGGCGGAATTTCCCGCAGATTGAAATAGAAGACACTTTCCCTGTCCTGCGGCAGGGCGGCGATCGCCGGTAACGCCTGAATTTTTACCTGACTTTTATCACCCGGCTCAATACGCTGCACCGGCGGCAGAACCACCAGCGGCGACGAAATTTTTTCTCCGTTCTGATCCTCAATCCATCCCTGCGCCAGATACGGCAGCTCTTTATTCAGATTGCTGACATTCAGGCTGACCGATTTTTCCGCTCCGTTGAAAATGACGCGGGTTCTGTCCAGCGCAATCGCCGCGTGCGACTGTGCTGAGGCCAGCAATACAGCGGCAACAGCCAGAACAGAGAGACGGGTTTGTTTAACTGACATCATAATGAATCACTCATTGCGTTACGTGTGGAAGATACCGGGTCTGCCCGGCCTGTGATATTCAGCCATTTTCCCTGCTGCGGGCGGTCAGCCGGCGGCGGGGAAGGCGGCAGCGCAACCGGCTGCGGTTTTTCCGGGACGGATTGCGGCTCTGCGCCGCAGGTCAGCAACAGGGTGTACAGCGCCTGTCCCGGTGCAAGTTCCGGTACCGTCATGCGGCATGCAGCCTCACTGCCGCGCCGCAGCGTCAGAATATCCCCGCTGTTGATACCGCTGAGATACACCTGCCCGCCATCATTGACGATTCCCAGTTCGCGGTTATCCGCCGAGGTCACCACGGCACCGAACGGCGGCGCACTGCCGTCCGCCAGACGGATAGTGGCCATGGCTTTTTGTCCTGACAGCACATCAAACTGACGGTAGCCGATAGCGCCTTCGGTCAGCGTCAGCTGCTGAACAGAGCGGCGTGCTTCCGCATTTTCCGGCAATTTGTTGATATCGATGGCGGCACTGTTACGGAAATAATTATTCATATCCGGCAGAACGGCTTTCCCGAAGCGGTTGGTATAGCTGAGTGCACCGGTGCTTCTGACCGGCACATCAGCAACGCCGCCGGTATCCACCAGCAGGCGGGCGCTGCCCGGCATATTGATGCGGTGGAATGCCCCGCCCTGCGGTGTCATCGTCACCCCGCCCTGAAGCGAAAGTGATGCTGAGGTATATTCCCCGTCAATATGTCCGGCACTGGCAGTGACCAGCGCGCTGTCGGCATAGTGCATGTAATAGCCGTCAACGGAAGCTTTGCCGTTGCTGCTCAGACCGGTGCCGAGGCGGTAACTGTTGTTATCATCCGGACGATCGTAATAACTGACATTATGGGAATTACCATGACGGTTGATCATGCTGTTGTAGCTGACCGTGGCGCGATCCCCCAGCGGCATGCTGATATTGAGATACACCCCGTCATCATTCTTATCCTGATATTTATTGCGGTAAGCGGATACGCTGATATTGATGTTCTTATAACTGCCGATATCCATGTACTTCGCCAGCGACAAGTTATAGTTGTCGTTATCCGGCCGGTTCCAGTAAGTCTGGTGGCTGTAGTTCAGATAGGTGCTCAGCCCGATATCCGGGAACTGCTTGCTGAACATGATGGTGTACAATTCTTTATTGTTATCCGCGTGGTTATCGCTGTAGCGGCGATCCAGATACTGATTCATGCTCATAAAGTCGCGTTCGGAGAAACGGTATCCGGCGAAGGTGACCTGGCTGTCCAGCTCCTCAAACCGTTTGGAGTAACTCAGGCGGTATGAGCCGCCGCGATACTGTTTGTCTTCCTGCGGCAGACGGGCAAAAGATTGGGTAGCATCAAAAGAGATGGCCCCGAAGGCCATCAAATCACGACCAACACCAAGAGAAACAGCGTTATAGTCCCCGGCAACCAGGGAGCCACCGTATAATGACCAGCCGTTACTGATCCCCCACGAGAATTCCCCCATACCAAAAACAGGGCCTTTCCCGTGGCGGCCGATTTCGGACGGCTGCCCGGCGGCAAGTTTGTACTGCACCCGGCCCGGGCGGGTCAGGTAAGGAATGCTGGCGGTATCCATCTGAAATGACTGTACAGAGCCATCCTGCTCTTCCACCCGGACATCCAGTTTGCCGCTGACCGCATCATTAATATCCTGAATACGGAACGGTCCCGGCGCGACCAGAGTTTCATAAATCACCCGTCCCTGCTGACTGACGGTAATTTTGGCATTGGTTTTCGCCACCCCCGTCACTTCCGGTGCATAGCCGCGCAGATTCGGCGGCAGCATATTGTCATCAGTGGCCAGATTGACCCCGATATAGCGGAAGTTGTCGAAAATATCCGAGCGCGAGAAGGTTTCCCCCATCGTCAGTTTTGCCTGTAATGAGGCAATCGCCCGGTAGAGATAGGTCTGGCTCCATGTCCAGTTATGTTCGGAGCGATCCCCGGAACCGGTGGTGTGACGGAGATTGGCCTGCCAGTCGGCACGGACACGCCAGACCCCGAGGTTTGCCCCGGCAGTCCCGTTCCCGGTGACCTGCTGCGTCTGTTTGCCCTGTGCCGGGTCATTAATACCGGCATTCACGTTGTAATCAAACAGTACGCCGGAAATCCCCTCATCCCAGCGGGAAGGCGGATCCCAGTTAGCGGCGGTGTATTCCAGATAAGCCTGCGGCAGTGTCAGGATAAGCTCACTGTCCGCCAGTTTAGGTGACACCGACATACCGGGCAGTGACGCGGTATCCAGACATTTGCCGTCATTCCACCAGCGCATACGTTCTGTCCACGCCGGTTTCAGCCCGGTCTGTGCCATCAGTTCCGGCGATAAACAGGCAACACTGCCTTTCGGATCATCCGGCGGCGCAATATAGGAGACCGGATAACTATCAGGTAACTCACTGTTATTCACCCGGATAAAAAAGTCGTAGGTGCCGGGCATGATATAACCGGCACGGGAAAAATCAGACAGATCAATATTCTGTTTATCGTTTACATCGAGAATATCAGTATTAAATTCAACATCCTGATTATCCGGATAAGCTGCCTGCGGGATACCGGTCAGAATAAATGAAATCAGCACTGTCAGTCTCCGGCGGGAGACGGTACTCAGCGGAATTACCATAATGGATCCAGTCAGCTCGGTTTAATAATATTCCAGCTTGAAACCCACTGTTGCCCGGTAATAACCGGACTGAAGTTCATCACTGTTTTTCACGAGACGCGCCTGATATCGCAGCGCCATATTATTGAGATCAATATCTGCGGGCGGTAAGGGTTTGCCGGGAACCGCCTCATTCCCGTTGCGGTCTGAAATCGATAAGGAAGCCCCTTTGCCGGAGCCGGTCAGCTGAAAACGTCCGTCCTGCTCAGCGCCCTCAAACGTGACCCGGAAACGGAGATTATCCGCCGTACCGCCTTTCACCGGCTGCACGGTGCATTCCGTCAGCCTGATCCAGAAATAGTCTGCGGGTCCCTGCCCTTCATCACGCAGCTGCGGAACGGAAACATCGGTCAGCGCCACGGCCTGCTCACGGCTGGCAGTGGAAATCGTACAGACCGGCTCAAGGATTGTGCCCTGCATCTGTACCGCACCGAAACGCAGACTGGTTTTTGCATCCTGTTTCGTTTCGCCTGCTGCTGTATAAGCGGAAAAACACACTATTGTTATCAGCACTCCCTGAGGGATGACTCTGCTCACCATTTCCTGCCTCCGCTGAACGCACACAACTGAAAAGCGGCACGGCTCATCCCTGAACCGCACCGGCATTAATTACTGATAAGTCAGTGCGAATGTCGCGATAGCGGTGAAGTCACCCGGGACCGCTGCTTCAGCAGAAGAACCCTGTAAATACGCCGCGAAGTTCAGATCGTTATTACCATCACGCAGTGCCTGCGCCGCGCTTGGTGTGCCTAATTTGATCTGTTTTCCGCCCGCATCGGTAATAACAACGGCTGCGTTTTTGGCGATCCCTTCAATACCCAGGGAACCGGCCAGAATATCAGCGGCCTCAGAACCGGTGAATGTGGTCTGTACGGTTTTGTAGGTTTCTGTTGTGCAATTCTCTAATGCGATTTTAAAATCACGGGAATTACTGCGGCCGCCGTCTTTCAGTGCGGCAGTGGAGATCTGGCCTAACGGAACAGTCTGGTTTTCGGTATCAGGTGTAATAGAGCAAGGTGCGTCAATAATTGAGCCGGTGAATTTAACAGTACCGTGTCCCTGATCAGCAGCAGACGCCGCACCTGCAACCACAGACATACCAAAGCCCAGCACTAATGCTAATTTATTCAAAGTCATGTTATTTCCTATATTACGTTCTGCTTTTTTGATATTAAAAATAACGCAGTCACACGCGGAAATATGAAACCGCGCGGCGTTATCGTTATTTGATGAATATGTCTGTTCCGTTATACGGATATATAAAAAAACGGGACAAAATACATCAAATTGTCCCGTTAAGAATGAATCGCTGTTATCGCAAAAAAATAAAGAAAGCTGTTCTTTTTTATCACGTAAAACAGGTGAATATCACGTTTCTACCCTTCTCTGTTTTTAAGCGCTGTAAAAAATAATGATGGCCCTGAAGCAGACAGCCGCCACCCGGCAGAATAAAATATTAACCTTTTAAAAATTAATGAGTTATGTGTTGATAATTTGACTAACCCATCAGTATTTGACTAAGGTGAAACCTTTAGTGATAATTACAAACAATTTGATGTATTTTGTCTTTTTTTAAATTGAGAATATTTACCTCTTTACAGAAGTCTTAAACTGATCACTCTCAGATTAAAAAAGGCCAATTCCTGATTGGTTTTTATGAATATATTGTCAATACGTAAACACTTTGTAGTACTTTCTTTCCTGTCCGTTGTCTTTATTCATTTTTATTACTTGCTATAGTGATATCTCTGGTTTTTATGAAATTATCGGACAATAAACAGGAATAAATCATGGACAAACGTAAGTTTCTGACCCGTTATGAGGTTGACGCCATCCTGAAAGAAGCCGGGAAAAGCCGGTATGCCGAACGGAATTACTGCATGATTTTAATGTGCTATCTGCACGGTTTCCGCGTCAGTGAATTATGTCATCTGTCACTTTCTGATATTGATCTGGACAGCCGCCTTATTTATGTCCGGCGTCTGAAAGGCGGGCTTTCCACCACACAACCGCTTATCGATGTTGAATATAATGCGCTGGTCGCATGGCTGAATATCAGAAATACCTGGCGTAACCGGGATTTGGAGTGGGTATTTTTATCGCAGAAAAGCGGGGCAATTTCCCGTCAGCAGGTGCATACCTTATTAAAACAGTACGGCAAGGCGGCCAATATTTCCGTGGCACCGCATCCGCATATGCTGCGCCATGCCTGCGGCTATTCCCTTGCGGATCTCGGCCGTGATACCCGTCTGATTCAGGATTATCTGGGGCACCGGAATATTTCTCATACTGTTATTTATACCGCCAGTAATTCAAAACGTTTTCAGCAAATCTGGGATCCTCTCCGCGGATAATCCGGTAACCCGTCTCTGAACTTTCTCTGTTCCCGAAAACAGGCATTATTTTCCGCTGTTATTGTGTTGTTCCTGTGATTATCCGGTCACCGCTCAGATCTTCGGGCGGGTTATTATTTTTCCGGGTACAGAGTGTGTAACATAGCAGTGCATGTAAACGGAAAAATAAAGAGGAATATGTGAAGAAAAAAATCATTCTTGACTGCGATCCCGGCCATGATGATGCCATCGCACTCTTACTTGCTTACGGTAATCCGCAGATTGATCTGCTGGCGGTCACCACGGTGGTCGGCAATCAGACACTGGAGAAAGTGACACGCAATGCACTGGCGGTTGCCCGTATTGCCGGGATTACCGGTATTCCGTTTGCGGCGGGCTGCCCGCGCCCGCTGATCCGGGAGATTGAAACCGCACCGGATATTCACGGTGATTCCGGTCTCGACGGGCCGGTTTTACCGGAGCCGGTACTGGCTTTGGATCCGCGCCATGCGGTGCAGCTGATCATTGATACCATTATGGCGCATCCGCCGAAAACCATTACCCTGGTGCCGACGGCAGGGCTGACGAATATTGCGCTGGCCGCCCGGCTGGAGCCGCGCATTATTGACCGGGTCAACGAGGTGGTGCTGATGGGCGGCGGCTATCACACCGGCAACTGGAGTGCGGTTGCGGAATTCAATATCAAAATAGATCCCGAAGCGGCACACATTGTGTTTAATGCGGGCTGGCCGCTTACTATGGTAGGGCTGGATCTGACACATCAGGCACTGGCAACCCCGGAAGTTGTCAGTAAAATCGCGGCTGTCGGCACAGCGCCGGCGCAGTTTGTGCTCGAACTGCTGGAATTCTTCGGCACCATGTACAAAAGCGCTCAGGGATTTGATTACCCGCCGGTACATGACCCCTGTGCAGTTGCGTATGTGATCGATCCGTCCGTCATGACCACCTGCAAAGTGCCGCTGGACGTAGAGCTGACCGGCACACTGACGCTCGGTATGACCGTTGCGGATTTCCGGGCACCGGCTCCTGCGGATTGTCTGACACAAGTCGCCGTAAAACTGGATCATACCCGCTTCTGGGATTTGGTCACTGATGCCCTGCGCCGGATCGGAGATGTCCGGGTCGCATGACCCTGCAGATGTGCCGGTTCGCCGGCACAATATATAAAACAATCTGATCGTTCCCCCCTCCGGCGGTAAAGCACAAATCATCAAAAATATTATTCATACTTCCTTACATTCTGTCTTAATTAATCATAAGCACAAAATGAACAAATAAAAAACCCAAAATCACATCAATAGTTAAATGTTTTATCCTGATATGAACTATTATTACAGCGTTCGAACAAATTCTTATTGGTGATTTGTCTGTGTCGATTCAAATTACAAGCAATAAGCCAAAAAAGGAGGCAACCGCCTCCTTTTTTACCGTCTGAAGAAAAGTAAAATAATAATACTTCCCGCCATGACAGTTTTTTAAGTGATTATTTCACTGATCTTCAGATATAAAAAAAGGAGGCTTTCGCCTCCTTTTTCATTATATGTTCTCTGAATTAAATCAGAACTGGTAAACTAAACCTAAGCCCAGTACGTTGTCGGTATTGATACCGGTACCACGGGTGAAATCGTTTTCGTCTAACAGGTTAATTTTGTAGTCGATCAGTGCAGACATGTTTTTGTTGAAGTAGTAGTACGCACCTAAATCAACATATTTAACCAGATCCTGGTCGTCGCCATAACCGCCGCTCAGGCTCTTACCTTTAGACTGCAGGTAAGCGATGGACGGACGCAGACCGAAATCGAACTGATACTGAGCCACTAACTCGATGTTCTGAGTTTTGTTAGCAGTTAAGCCACGGTTGTCATCGTTATTACCGTAGTGAGTCATGTTACGGGTTTCGCCGTAAACTGCAGCCAGGTACAGGTTGTTAGCGTCGTATTTAGCACCGAAGTTCCATGCTTCTGCACGGTCACCCAGCGCGCCGCTTGCCAGGTTGTCTTTCTGACCCTGCGGACGTGCGGAGCTTGAATATGCGCCACCAACACTCACACCCCAGCCGATGTCATACGCGGTGGAGAAACCGAAACCGTCACCGTTAGCGGTGTTGTCGTAGCTGTAGGTATCGTTGATTGTGTTGTGAGAACCACGGTTAGCGATAGAGTTATCGTCGTTCGCACCCTGATACTGTAATGCGAAGCTCAGGCCGTCAACGTAACCGAAGAAATCAGAGTTACGGTAAGTCAGCAGGTTTGCAGCACGACCGGTCATGTAGACGTCGGTCTGGGTCATGGTGTCGTTACCGAAGATTGGCAGCACATCGGTCCATGCGTTGGTGTCATAGATAACACCGTAGTTACGGCCGTAGTCCAGTGAACCGAACTCAGCGAATTTCAGACCCGCGTAAGCTAAACGAACCTGGTTTTTGTTTTCGCCTTCAGTGCCGTTGGTTTTGATTTCGTTTTCGAAACGACCAAAGCCGGTTAATTGATCAGTGATCTGAGTTTCACCTTTCAGACCGATACGGAAACGGGAGTCATCACCGTTCTGGCTGTCGCCATAGTGGTCATTGTCGCTGAATAAATGACGAACATCGACTTTACCGTACAGATCCAGTTTATTACCGTCTTTGTTATAAATCTCTGCCGCGTTTGCAGCGCCGCTTAATGCAACAAGCGGGACTAATACAGCTAATAATGTCTTTTTCATTTTATATTCCTATTATATTAACCACTACTCTCTGACTCTATTGACATAAAGCCTTGTAGATTATTCACCCTGAAAGTTCATATTACAACACGATTACAGCTTCATTTGGCGATAAATAGCAATATATGTCAAAAAAAGCACTTATTGCATGCATAATGTGACAAACAGTGTCAAACACAAAGCATTTATTGTTAAATAACAGCCACAGAAAGCGCACGAATCGCTAATCATGATGATTACATTGGTGATAGGCGCTATATTTGACGATTAACCGTATCGTTAAAATAATACGAATAAATCATTCAAAATTTTTAAATTAAAAAGCGGTGAAAATAAACAAAAAAACCGGTTTATTTTGCATAAACCGGCTCAAGGCAAAAAATCATCAGATTAGTTTATGTCATATACGGTAATGATGCTTATCCAGCCCGTATTTTTTCATGCGCAGATAGAGTTTCTTACGCGGGATTTGCAGATATTCGGATACATCGTTAATCCGCCCCTGATGAATATTCAGCGCTTCAGTGATAATCTGCCGCTCATAGCTCTCCACCCGCTGATCCAGCGCAGTGGGGGCCACGGACGGCAGCAGCGGGTTCGCGGTATCGCCCATCGGCATAATCCCGACCGCATACAGCTCCGCCGCATTCGCCAGTTCACTGACATTGCCCGGCCAGTGCCGCCGGGTCAGTTTTTTCACCAGCGGTTCCGCGAGGTTCGGCAGCGGATGATTCAGACGGGAACAGGCCTGTTCCAGATAATAGCGGAATATCGGTGCAATATCGGCTTTGCGCTGGGACAGCGGCAGGCAGGTAATCTGTGTCATCGAGAAACAGTAATAGAGTTCGGCAATAATCTTCTGCTGTTTAGTCAGCATAATCAGCGGCGTGTCAGCAATCCCGATCAGGCGGAATGTCCGCTGCTCCTGACGGATGTGCTGTACCAGCCAGCGCTGCTGGCTGAGCGGCATCAGATCGATATTTTTGATCACCAGTGTGCCGTCCGTCACTTCATCCAGCCAGGCATCCAGCGGGATCGCTTCATCACTGAGCAGGGTTTTGATCACCAGCGGCCCGCGTTTATTGCTGCTGATCTGATGCAGGTAACGCGCCAGATAGGTGCGGCCGCTCCCCGGCTCACCGTGCAAAAAGACCGCTGCATGGGTTTCTGCCAGTCCGCGCAGCTGCTGACGGACATGTTCTGTCCATTCACTTTCTCCGGCAAGATTCAGTGTCAGCTGTTCTGAGCTCCAGCGGCGCTGGGTGACCCGCTGCCTGCGGGCAGCCAGGGCTTTTTCTGTCAGGGTCAGCAGATGCTCCGGATCCACCGGTTTCTGCAGAAAATCCCATGCCCCCTGTTTGACGGCTTCCACGGCCATCGGCACATCGCCGTGACCGGTGATCAGCAGTACCGGCAGGTATTTGTCTTTTTCCAGGAATAACGCCATCAGATCGATACCGGAGCATCCCGGCATACAAACATCACTGAGCACAATGCCGCACCAGTCGCGGTGAACCAGCTCTTTTGCCGCCAGCGGGTCATGACAGGCATAAACACGATATCCGGCCTGCGCCAGCAGCATGCAATAAGCTTCCAGCACATCCGTATCATCATCAATTAATAAGATATCGTAGTTATCATCAAGCATATTCAGTTACCTTTTTAAAACTCAGGATCACACATCCGTTACCGGTCAGTGTGGATGCGATCCGCAGACTGCCGCCCAGCTGCTGCATGATCGAACTGCTGACCGACAGGCCGATCCCGAGACCGATTTCTTTACTGGTAGTAAAGGGTTTCATCAGTGAATCCGCCAGTTCTATCGGCCAGCCGCTGCCGTTATCACTGATAAAGAGGGAAATTTCATCACCGGATTCCGCAAAATCGATAACAATTTCCGCCGCTGCCGGTGAGGCATCCAGCGCATTGGACAGCATATTGACCAGCACCTGCTGTATACCGATGGTATCTCCCTGCACCTGCGGCAGAAAGTCAGGCTGATGCAGAGTGACATCACGCATTTTGTTCTGCAGTGCCAGGATATCCCACGCATCCTGAATGCTCCGGTGCAAATCAATCGGCTGTAATGTCGCGCCGTCATCCCGCCGCCGGGCAAACTGACGCAGAGAGCGGATAATACCGTCCATGCGCGTGATCAGCTGCGCGGATTTATTCAGGGCATTCACGGCATGAGTGTTTCCGTCTGCCGCCAGTGCCCGCTTCGCCATATAAATGTGCATGGATAATGCATTCAGCGGCTGATTGATTTCATGCGCCAGGGTGGTCATGGTCTGCCCGACCACCGCCAGTTTGGCGGTCTGGATCAGCTCATTCTGTGTGGCGCGTAAATTAGCCTCAATGGCTTTTCTGTCGGTGATCTCCTGCTCCAGCTGTGCTTTCTGCCGGTTGATCTGATTGAGGGTCTGACGCAGCAGCATGGCCACACGACCGATCTCATCCCGCCCCTCAACCGGAATATCCGCCGTCAGATCCCCGTGTCCGATCCGTGCAACCGCCTGGTTCAGCACCGTAAAGCGCCGGACCAGCCGGGTGCGGATAAAATAGTGGTTAAAAATCACCGCCAGTAATAATGCCAGCAGCGCGGTAATAATAATGATGGTGCCGCTGTAGCTCATAATACCGGAGAGATGATGATTCAGAGTCTGTAACTGACTGTGGCTGTTATCCAGCTGCACATCCAGCTGAGTGCGGAACCGCTCCAGAATGCGATCCTTTTCTGCTGTGGCAGCCGCCAGCTCCGCTTTTGCCGCGCGGTAATTTTTCAGCACACCGGGCATTTTGCTGTCAGCCAGGCCGATATCCAGCAGCTCATCAATGGTCTGACTCAGTGTCACGGTGCTCGGATACATATCCAGCGCCGTTTCGTTTGATTCCGCACCGGACTTCAGATAGGTGAGATAGCGGACATAACTGTGCGAATCCGCGCTGCTTTCCGTGTTTTCATTCTGCTCGTCACGCAGACGCCCGGTCAGATCGTCCATAATCTGCCCCTCCAGCCGGGCAAGGGTATAGATCAGCTGTAACTCCCCCTGCACTTTGCGCAGGCTGCCCTGTAAGGCGATAGCCCGGGACGGCTCCTGCTCTATCTGATCCAGCAGAGATCCCTGCTGCCAGCTGATATCCTGTGACAGCGAACTGAGTTCGGTATTGAAATCGTCATGCAGCCAGGCGATCCGCGCGGACAGTGTGTTTACATTTTCCCGCGCCAGAAACAAGGTATACAGAGCATTATCGAGGCGCTGCAACAGTGCCTGCCCCTGCTGCACAATCGCCGCTATCTGAGCCTGATCCTGACCGCTCAGTTTCCGGTTGATCGCTTCAATCTGCGACAGATGCAGGGTGATCTGGTTACGCAGTTGCAGACGGGCCGCCGTATCCGGCGCTTTCAGAAACTCATTCAATTCATCCACCAGCGTGTTCAGTTGTCCCTCGATCAGAAACGACGCCTGAATACGCGGAAAATAATCGCCCAGCGCGTAGCGTATTTGCCGGTTCTGCGCCTGCCAGGCATACAGACTCACACAGCTGACAATCAGTGTCATCAGTGTGCCGATCACAAACGCGCCGCGCAGGATAGCACTGATACTGAAACGACCGATATAACGGGCAATACGTTGTTTCACCGGACTTTCTCCAGTTCAGCAATCGCTTTGCGCTGCTGTTCGCGGAAGAATTTCTGCCAGCGGATATACTCTTCCTCCGCTTTGCGGTTATCGTCAAAACGCGAATAATAAGCCGGGTCGGTACTCGCCTGCACAGAGACCGGCATGGCGGTCAGCAGCGCACGGATATGCGGCAGCGGATGCTTCACCCGGGCTTCGGCGGTATACAGGGCACGCCAGGCATCGATGGATTCCGTCAGACGGAAGGTGATCGCGGTATCAAACAGCTGCTGTACCATACGCTGACGTTTGAGCACCAGATTCTCATCCATCTGATGCGGGGAATTCAGCAGGCGGCGCTGCACCGGCTCACGCGGATTTCCCTGCGGCAGCGGTGTGACCGGATATTTACCGGTGCTGCTGTCTGCCAGCACGTTCTGCCCCTGCTCACTGAGCAGAAAACGGATAAAGGCGCGGGCCTTCTCTTTATTCAGGCTGTGGCGGCTTATTGCAACAAAGGTCGGGGATGTGGCGGAATCCGGCAGATAATTAAAAGCCAGCTCCGGGTCACCCAGCAGCAGCCAAGCGTAGTTATCAATCACCGGTGCGGCCCCGCCCAGCCCGGCTTTGATTTTGTCCGCCACACCGAAACTGCGTGATGAGATAGTCGCCAGATTCCCGGAAACATTAAGCAGCAGCGCCCAGCCCTCATCCCAGCCGCGCTGCTGTAACAGCGATTCGACCATCAGATGATAGGTGTCCGAGCGTGACGGGCTGCTCATCAGCAGCAACCCCTGATAGCGGCTGTCGGTCAGGGAATCCCACGATGCCGGCACCGGCAGATTGTTTTCCGTCATCCGCCGTTTATTCACCAGAATGCCGTAACCGGAAAATGCCACCGCAGCCGCATTATCGCGCAGCCGCAGCGGCACCAGACGCCGGGAAACATCCGGCAGATCCGGAAGTTCTGCCAGCCGGTCATGCTCCTGTAAATGCTGTAATAACATCGGCGACGATGTCACCACCAGATCAACATTTTCCAGTGCCGGGGTATCCAGCAGACGCTCCAGTGCCGCACTGGTGCGGTTAATGGTCCGGATACGGACGGCGCCGGGCTGCTGCTGCCAGCTGCTGATAATATGAGCAGTCGCTTCCGGTGAAAGGGTGGTGGCAATCACCAGCTCATCCGGTTTCGCGGATGCTGACAGACTGAATATCAGTGAGGCGGCGGTTATCATACTGGCCGCAAAGCGGCGGATTCGGCGTTGTGGCATAAGCTGAGTTCTGTATTCGTTTGCGGGGTGTGATTCACATCAAAAAAATGACATCTTTTTCAGTTTGTCGCAAAAGCCCGTTTGAGACAAATATTACCCGTTTGTTTACCGGCATCTGCGCGGCAGATAGTAAAGAAAATAACAAACAGGCACGGTAATTGACGTGATATTTTAAATCATCGCCATAAACAGATAATAACAATGCAGGAAACAATAATAGCAATAAATTACCGCAACAACAAAATAAGAATAAAAGCCTTTACGTTCAATATAAAAGCGATTCATTCATTTTTACTTATCATTTACCTTATTAATTTCACAATGTTTTTCATAGTGATACAAAACAAACATACCCATAAACCTATTTGTGTCATTTTATACCTCTTCTATTTCATATTGAGTCAAAAGTGACTCAAAACCATGATATTGAGATATTTATTCAGCCGGAACATGATGGCCCTGTCAGAAAAAAAAAGACCATACACACAGTAATCCTATTTTAAAATACATTTCTGCAGGTGAAATTATGCTGTCATTTTTAAAGCCGGCTATGGCAAAAAATAAAGTCGCACCTGAAAAAGTGCCTGCCACTTACAAACGCTATCGCGTTCAGGCATTGCTCAGCGTGTTCCTCGGTTACTTAGCGTATTATATTGTCCGCAATAACTTTACGCTCTCCACGCCGTATCTGAAAGAAAACCTCGATCTGACCACTACGCAGATCGGTATGTTAACCAGCTGCATGCTGATCACTTACGGGATCAGTAAAGGAATTATGAGCAGCCTGGCGGATAAAGCCAGCCCGAAAGCGTTTATGGCCTTTGGTCTGATCCTCTGTGCCGTTGTTAACCTCGGTATGGGCTTCAGCGGCGCATTCTGGCTGTTCGTCGGTTTCGTTGCCCTCAACGGCCTGTTCCAGGGCATGGGCGTCGGTCCTTCTTTTATTACTATCGCCAAATGGTTCCCGCGCCGTGAACGCGGTCGTATCGGGGCTTTCTGGAATATCTCCCACAACGTCGGCGGCGGTATCGTTGCGCCAATCGTGGGGGCAGCCTTCGCGGTTCTCGGTACTGAGCACTGGCAGGCGGCCAGCTATGCGGTTCCGGCGGTTATCGCGGTGATCTTCGCGGTGATCGTCCTGCTGCTGGGTAAAGGTTCTCCGGAACAGGAAGGCTTACCGGCGCTGGCGGAAATGATGCCGGAAGAAAAAGTGGTGTTATCTGACGCGCAGAAAGAGCAGTCTCCGGAAAATATGTCTGCATTTCAGATTTTCTGCACCTATGTGCTGAAAAACAAAAACGCCTGGTATGTCTCGTTTGTTGACGTGTTCGTGTACATGGTGCGTTTCGGGATCATCAGCTGGCTGCCGATTTACCTGCTGACCGAGAAAAACTTCAGTAAAGATCAGATGAGTGTGGCTTTCCTGTTCTTCGAATGGGCAGCGATTCCGTCCACCCTGCTGGCAGGCTGGCTGACAGACAAACTGTTCAAAGGCCGCAGAATGCCGCTGGCGATCGTCTGTATGACCCTGATTTTCTTCTGCCTGATCGGTTACTGGCAGAGCCAGTCCCTGGCCGTTGTCACCTTCTTTGCGGCGGTTGTCGGTTGCCTGATTTATGTGCCTCAGTTCCTGGCATCCGTGCAGACCATGGAAATCGTCCCGAGCTTCGCGGTCGGTTCTGCGGTAGGTTTACGCGGTTTCATGAGCTACATCCTGGGTGCAACCCTGGGAACCACCCTGTTCGGTTTCATTGTTGACCGTATGGGCTGGCACGGCGGTTTCTATCTGCTGTTAGGCGGTATCGTCTGCTGCATCATCTTCTGTATTCTGTCTCACTTCGGTGCGCTGGAACTGGAACGTAACCGTCAGCAGGCACTGTCAGAAGAAAAAACCAAAAAAGTGACATTAGAACCTGCTTCTGCTAACTGATTTCACCCTGTTCGTTTACCCTTTCGCGCCGCGGCGCTGACATCAGGAACGTTATTGATAAAAAAAATCCCCCTGTGGCAACACAGGGGGATTTTTATCTCAGCAGTTCAGCTTATTTCCACTGGTATTTCACGCCGATCATCGCACGGTCACCGGAGTAATCATTCGCTCCCATCTGATGAGAGACATTACCCCAGACGCTCCAGTTTGGTGAAATCTGCCCTTCCACACCTGCTTTGATTTCCACCCGGCTGGCGGGCATATCATCACTGAAGGTGTAGTGTTCATTAAAGGTCATATCACTTTTCGCATTACTGTACAGCCAGTTCACTTCAACAAACGGCTGCGCGGATTGATCGGACTGCTTCTGATTTGCATAAGTCAGGCGGGCGCCGAGACGGGTATCCACACTGTTGCTGCGCTCACCTTTCATTTTCAGTCCGGTGCCGTTGCTGCTGTCATCAGCATCATAAGAATTAAAGATAACCTGTGCCTGCGGTGCCAGCAGCCACTGTTTATCCGCATCCGGTTTGTATACCGCCATGCTGTAACCGGCTTCCGCAGAGGCACTGATTATGTTGCTCTTATAGTCAGATGAATGACCCGCCACAGAGACGTGGTTATCAAACCAGGCGTACTGCGCCCAGACATCGACATAGGCATTATTTTCGTCTTCGCGGTTCTGATACCATGTACCGTATAAACCAACGCTGTAAGCCCGGTCAATTTTGGCATCGGATTTGGTGCCGGTTCGTTTGGCGCTGCTGGTGTAATCCGATTTACCGACAGCCCCCATAATACCGCCGCGGATTGTGGTGTCCTGTGCATCATTGTTCCAGTTGATGATATCGCCGCCCAGTTGCGTGGTATAGGTATCCCCTTTAATACGCATGGAACGGTTGATCGCATCATGGCGCTGACGGTCACCGGTGATGCGCAGCCAGACAGAAGAGGCATTCTCTTCCCCTTTAAAGCTGTCAGCATAGTGCGGTTCGCCCAGGCGATCATGCAGGGTCATGGTGAACATACCCAGTGCCGCAGTACGGTTCGCCATATAGCCACCACCACCCGGGTTCACGTTATGATCCGGTTTGTCATCGTTTTCATCCGGCGGATAAACATTGGTATCATAAGAATCGAGATACCAGCTGTCATCTTTATACCCTTTGTGCAGCAGGTATTCGTACACCCCGATGGCAACCGGCCCGCCCAGTTTAAACGCATCTTTATCCGATTTTCCGCCGACATCCACTACTTTAATCGCATCCGGCTGTTTCAGGGTATCCGCACCTTCGCCGCCGACATTATTAATGTTCAGCGTGGTCGCACCGTTTTTCCCGGTAAACACATTTCCGTCCACCACCAGCTGATCCGTCATGGTTTCCTCATGACCTTTGTTCAGTATCGTGTTCAGTGTGATCGAACCGCCGTTTGCGGTGAAATTCCCGCCGACATTCAGACGGCTTTCGGTCTCTTTCTGACCCGCAAGCCAGATGCGGCCACCGTTGTTGACAAAGTCGCCGTCAACGCGGTAATCCGTTGCCTGTCCGAGATCTTTCTTGTCCAATTCACCGACATAGAACTGACCGGCGTTATTCACGCTGCCTTTCAGTGTGCCCTGACCGGCAAAGGTTCCCTGAGTGCCGATATTCACCTGACGGCTGTTCATTTCCAGTGCAGAATCATAGCTTCCCGCCTGTAATGTACCGTTCTGAATTTCCGTGGTACCGGTATACTGCGCCGATTTACCGGTCAGCGTAATGCGGCCCGCGCCCTGTTTCACCAGAGTTCCCGTCCCGGTGACACTGTTGGTCAGATCCCACGGCTGTTTGCCGTCATTGTGCGTCAGCACCAGCGTACCGGCGTTTTCAATCGCCGCACTGCCGATATGCTCTGCCCGTGAGGCACGCAGTGTACTGTTTGCATCCGTGGTGAAACGTCCGCTGAACCCGCTGTTATCCGCCGTCAGTTGTGCATCCGATGTCTGCGCGATTTCGGTGGTGCCGCTGCCGGTCAGCTGATTACGCAGCAGCCCCTGTGCCCCTTCCGTGCGCAGTGTACCCGCCACCGCGATCAGGCTGTCGCCCAGACCGGCGATATTGCGGATAGTCACCTGCGCAGGCTGATCGATAGTCACTGCGGAATGCATCCCAGTATTCGCCCCGGTAACCGTCAGCGTGTCATTATTCACCACCAGCTGACCCTCGCGGGTACCGCTCAGATAGCCATTCACCTCACCGCCATTTTTCACCGTCAGTTTGCCGTTACCGAGCGCCACCAGACTGTTTTCCGCAGACGTGAGTTTCCCGGTAGTCTGCTCTGTACCGGCACCGGCGCTACTGGTCAGTTCAACCGCCGTCCCGGACGCCAGATCCAGCAACTGCGTATTCCCTAATACATTGTCAGCTTCTGCCCGTAATTTACCGTGACGGACAAACGTGCTGCCGGTGTAATCATTGTTGTTATTTGACAGCGTGACATATTCACTCGCGGTATCAATTGCCAGATCGCCCTGTCCGGTGATTTTCGCCCCGAGGTTAGCGGCTGAACCGGATTTCCCGGACTGTGCCGCCAGTACCAGCGCATCACTGCCTTTGCCCTGCAGATCCACTTCGGTCAGCCGATAAGCCACATACAGCCCGTCCGCGTTACCACCGGCATTTTTACTGGTCTGTAAGCCGTAATCATAAGTGCCTTTCGCCACCACTTTGCCGTCCTGGCGCAGATCCTGCTCTGTCTTCGTATTGGACGGGATCACATTGCCGTCTTTATCCGTCAGCTGCAGATTCAGTCCGCCGGTATAATCCGAGGCTTTACCGGCATTCACCAGCTGAACCACGGAATCGCCTTCATCCTGCTCCAGCAGCGGCACTTTATTATCCGCTGACGGCGTTGGCAGATTATCAAACCCGTCCGCTTTCACCTGAACGTTGCCTTTCGCGTTGTCCAGTTCGAGGGCGTTCACGCTGATATGACCATCCGCCTTGCTGCTGCCGGTGATATTGTCGTTAAAGGCCAGTGTCCCGCCGCTCATTGCCAGGCGATCAAATGACTGAGTACCGACCCCTTCGCGGACGGTTGCCACAGCCTTATCACCGATATCCAGGCGGGATTTTTGCAGCGCACGGGTGTTGTCACCGGCGATATCAAAGGTACCGTTTGTCAGACGCAGCGTGCCGGTGAAGTTATCCCCCGCAAAAGCTGCGCTCTTATTATTAAAGTTAAATGCCTGACCCGCTGTTGAGGTAGTGACCAGACCATCCCCCTGCAACTGATGAGCAAAGGTATGGGCGTTATTCTGATTGATAAACAGCTCACCGCCTTGTTTCACGGTGATACCGTCATCCACCGTCAGTTCATTCAGTGTGATGTCGGTATTGCGCAGTTCGAAACGGCCTTCCTCAACATTCAGTTTTTCAAAACCACTGATTTTGCTGCTGTCCTGTAACACATAGTGGCTTTTTTTGCCTGTCAGCGTCAGCGTATCCTGTCCGCCGCTGCCCGCGGTCAGATTGCCGAACAGGGCATCACTTTGTGCTTCAGAAACATTTTTCAGAATCACATTGTTCTGACCATTACCGACAGTCCCGCTCACCAGTTCCGTGCCGCCGTTCAGTGTCACGGTATTGTTGCCGTTACCGGCTGTCAGAATGCCGGTTTTGGCTTTTCCGGTCATTTCAATGGTGTTATCGCCGTGACCTGTCGCGATATCACGGGTGTTACCGCTCAGCGTAATGGTGTTATTTCCGCTGCCCAGCAGCGATTTTCCGCTGATCGTGCCGCTGTTGGTAAAGCGGATATTACTGTTCTGATGTGCATCCACCGCCATGCCGTTGGTACCGGCGGTCACGGTGCCGCGGTTGGTGAAGCTGAAATCATTTTTCAGCGCGGTCAGATCCACCACACTGTGATCGGCGTTTGAGGTCAGTTTGCCGCTCTGTGTGATGTTTTTAGTCTCACCCAGCACCACCAGTGCGGATTTCCCTTCCGCTGATTCGATATTCACATTCATTCCGCTGATAACATCACCGGAGGTATTGGTCACAATGCCGTTGCCGCCCTTATCTTTCACATTGATCGTGGTGCCGTTGGCACCCGAGGTGTCGAGATTGCTTTTCGCCATCGTCACCCCGCCTTTGCCGTCATCCGCTTCCAGTTTCAGGCCGGAGGCATTCTCACCGCTGACATTGATGGTGCCGCTGCCGGACAGTTTAAACGCGCCGCTGTCATCATCGGTATTCAGCAGATGCAGACCACTGCCGCTGCCGGTGACGTCAATATTGGCTTTATCCAGTTTCACGTTTGAACCGGAATGTGCCCGTACCGCATCCGCCGAATATTCACCGAGGATCTTACCGCTGCCGCCGATAGTCATTGAGGCACCTTTATTCAGGCGGACTGCGGCGGTGCTGCTATTGGCGGTAATATTACCGGTGTTATTTACCACGGAATTTTTGCCGTAAATATCAACACCCACTCCATTCACAGTAATATCGGTGGTGTTATTCACCGTTCCGGTTTCCACACGGATACCGGTGGCGTTGTCTGCTTTACTGAAGTCAATATTACCGTCGTGATTGAGCACACCGCCGTTGATCAGCTTATAACCGATGGCGTTTTTCGCGATATTGTCATCGGTTCCGCCTGATTTCAGGTGCGCTTTTGAGGTCAGTGTGGTTTTGTCCGATCCTTTGGCGATCGCATTACCGTTGATATCGTAATAGTTGCCGTCGATCACCGCGATGGTTCCGCCTTCGCCGGTAACATTAATGGTCGTCTCTTTATCCAGCACAACCTGACCGTCCGCCCCGGCACCACTGGCCAGATACAGCCCGGTCGCCTTTTTTCCGTTGACATTCAGTTGCATATTGCCGGTTTTCACTTCGGTACCGTTATCCGCAATATAGAAACCCCGGCTTTTTTCACCGTTGATATCAAAGGTGTACGTTGTGCCTTTGCTGCTGTCCCCCAGGAACTGTGCTTTCTGATCAACGCGGAACAACGTCGAATCGGTGTTATCCAGAGTCAGCGCCACATCACTTGCCCCGAAATTAATCCGCGAACTGAAGGTTTCGTCTGCGCCTTTACGCCCGGCGATCCAGTAACCGGTCTGATTGACCGAGTTTTTATCAAAAATAACATGACCTTTCTTAAGATCGATGATCCCCCCCACACGGGCAAAGACCCCGACGGTGTTATTGCCTTTCAGTTCAACAGTTCCGCCGTCGATAATCACTTTCGCATCATCCGCCCGCACCCCGGTGGTATGCGATGGTTTGGTTGTGCCGTCTGCGGTTCCGTTGTTGGTGGCGATCACTTTCCCGTGATGGATGATCGTGCTGTCGCCCAGAGCCAGCAATCCGACCGAACCGGAACCGGAAACATTGATCGTGCCGTTATTTTCAATAATATCCTTATCACGATTAGTACCTGACACCCGCATACCGACAGTATTGGTGCCCGCCACGTCGATTTCACCTTTGTTAACGACCGTCAGCTGTGAATCTGCATGACGGTTCGGTGTCGATGACACGTTAATACCGACAGCATTACTGACGCCGTTATTAATCTCAATTTTTCCATTATTTTCAATATGATAACTCTCACCCGCTTTGGCGGTTTCATCCAGCAGAGCGGCCACGGCGTTCGACATAATCCTCATATCCCAGGTATCATCCTCACGGCCGCCGGACAGACTTACGCCATCCTTACCCATCAGAATATCGCCGTTATTGACAAACGAAGCCCCCTTGACCTGCACACCGGTCACCGTTCCTTCATTTTCGCCGATCCCTTTCTGCCCCAGCAGCAGTTTGCCGCCCTTTTCGTTGGTGACCAGTGAACCGCCGGATGCAGTCACACCGGTGTTGGCAATTTCATCTTTATCCGCCGGGTCATTATTG
This sequence comes from Morganella sp. GD04133, assembly GCF_029835375.1. Classification (NCBI taxonomy): domain Bacteria; kingdom Pseudomonadati; phylum Pseudomonadota; class Gammaproteobacteria; order Enterobacterales; family Morganellaceae; genus Morganella; species Morganella sp. GD04133. The sequence goes on from NZ_JAODZS010000005.1 coordinate 44,597, forward strand.
GCGAGGTTGAAAGCCTCGACCGCAATGGTGCCGGCGTTGGTATAGCGTGCATTTTCCCCGGTGACCTGATCACCGTGGATACGGGTTTTGCCGTCTCCCAGCAGTAACGTGCCGGTGTTGGTAAATTCCGCATTATCGATTAACGCATTCTGCCCTTTATAATTCGGGACAGAGGTTGTGGCATCGTGGAATACTTTCGCGCCGTTATGCGCAAAAATATGATAAGCACGATAACGGCCTGAATCTGATGCCGTTTCACCACGGATATCCGCACCGTCCTTAATATTCAGCACACTGCCTTCACCATCGGCCTCAAAAATAGATCGCCTGCCGATGTCGGCGGTAATGGCCTCATTCAGCCGGATATCTTTATCTTCCAGACCTTTCAGATCGATATTAACGTCAAAATAATCTTTGTCCTGCGGGCGCGGGACAACCGTCGCTTCAATCAGCGCTTTATATGCCGCTCCGGGTAATATGTTGTGTTTTACCGCGTCTATCAGTAACGCATTGTAATCCGCCAGTCCCCGGGCATTCCCGATCGCAAAAGTATCACCAAGGGCATAGGTTCTGCCGTTTGAGACAAACCCGTTCAGTTCTTCCGGGATAGTGACTCTCTCAACCAGTTCATTCTGCGGCTGGAAACGGTATTTATACTCACCGGAGGATAAATGCATGCCATAGGCTTCACCGAACGTAACATGCAGCTTGCTGGTGGTATCAATAGTTGCGGATTTCCCGTTGTCTGCTGCCGCCACAAACAGTGAACTGTCTTTGATAAAATTAATATTCCAGTCAACATTGTCAGCTGCAGTCATATTCAGGGTACCATCGTTGACCTCTGCCAGTGTCAGATGGTAGAACGGTGATAATGCCGGTTGTTTTTCCAGCAGATACACGCCCAGCTGAGGGTCGATCTTTTTTTTGAAAGCGCCGGTGTTATACGCCTGCATAACCGCAATTTCCCCGTCTTCCTTCTTCCAGGTAATCTCTTCCATTGCTGACGGGTTATCCGGGATCTGCCAGTCTTCAATAGTATTCAGGGAAGCATCACCGGGAACCGCCTGTCCGTTACGGTATTCGGTAATTGAAATAACCTTATTTTCATCTGTATTCTTTCCCCACAATTCCTGTAATGAAAGCCAGGTTTCATGGTAATCAAGATGATTCGTGAACTTGGTATTTTCATTATTTAAATTAAGGCCTTTAACACCACCATTATTAATAACCCTGGATTGTTCTTTCTCGTTTGAATTATTTACCCATGTTTTAGTTGTGCTGTTATATTGTCCCGGGAGATATTCCGTTTCTAACCACGGTTCTGCAGAAACCGCCGGTTCTGCGGCCTGTACTGATATACACAGCCCGCATCCCGTCAGCATGACCAGTGATAACAGTGCCAGTCTTTTCCCTTTTTTTGCACCCTTTGCAAATTCAGATGCGACAACAGAATTCCCTGTCCGCTGATTTTTTACGACTTTGAATATTTTATTCATTGTTTATTTTTCTCAAAATTGAAAGACGTGAATAAGGAAATTCCGGGTACAGCAACCCCTGACACCATTTAATGCGTCACAGAAAAAAATGAGCCGTCACCGGAAAGGCTGACGGCTATCTGCATAGCCGGGTTATTTAATTAATTTATTTAACGTTCACCTGAATTGTCCTGTATCCGGACTGAAAAAATTTTACTTATGGAGAAATCGGCGGCGTATTATAGGGAGGCGATTACAGATGTCTACAGGGGTTTTAAGAATCATCCTAAGTCAAATTAACTGCAAAATAATCACAATGTGATAAATAACCATTTTTTTACAAAAAAAATGCGTTAAAACTGGCAGGTAATCACGTTGCACCACTTTTTTCATCCTACCAGAATGTCGCCACAAAACAAAATAAATGACCATAATGCATAAAATTTACAGAATTTAAATTGATTTAAATTTTTATTACCAGAGTTATTAACTAATGACGTTGAAACATATAATTCATACAATTTATTTCAAATCATAACTAAATGCGAAATTCAGTTACGCAATATAAAGAATATTTATTCACAAAATATGAATTTAAAAAACATTAACTTTTTCTCGTCTTTTTTTGACAAAAAGCACAAATAACTCATTTTACGTGTTCAGATGACATAAAAATAAACACAAAAAACACAAAAAACACAAAAAACACAAAAAACACAAAAAACACAAAAAACACAACGACAATACAAAAAACCACAATTCAAGCATCATAAAATATACTTTTATTGTGTATTTGCTTAACAACATATAATTACCTCCGGGTAGTCCGCCACGTTACCATTAAGATAAATTACTTATTTTATGTGTTTTCATCGACTCTATCGCCTGTTTTAACCGGGTTATTTACGACATTTATGCTTGATAACTGAAAATATCAGTGAAATATCGCAATGGAGCAAAAAACAAAAAATAAGCAGCAGAGCGATAAAACAGGTATTCCATGTGTAATTATAAACAACTGACAGGTGTGACTCAGACAGCACGTCTGACAGGTGCCGGATATCCCTGAAGTGAATATTAATGCACACATACCCCTGATATAATTCATTTATCATTCAGCGGTAAATGCGGATTTTTTGACTGAAACAGGTGATTTATGCGGGGGAAAGACACTGCTATAATGAATCGGTGACAGGAGGAACAAAAGCGCTATGACGATTTTTGACACACTGGCAGAACGCCATATTCAGGCGGCGCTTGAAAGCGGGGAATTAGAAGGACTGGCCGGAGAAGGTAAGCCGCTCACATTGGATGATGACAGCCATGTTCCGCCGGAACTGCGGGTCGGCTACCGTTTACTGAAGAATGCCGGCTATCTTCCCCCGGCATTACTGGCCCGGCAGGAGGCGGTTTCTCTGGCGGAATTATTGTCTGTTCTGCCGCCGGACAGCACAGAATATGAACAGACAAATAAGCGGTTACGATTGCTGGCGATACAGTTACAGCAGGCGGGGCTCAATACGGATTTTCTGTATCACCGCTACCATGAGGCCATACAGCAGGCACTGAATAAAAATAAATAATTCCTGATCGCGTCAGTACAATTCATAAATCTGATCAGAGGTAAAACCGCGGTACATCAGGTAACGCATCTGTTTTTGCTTCTCTTTATAGTCAGCCGGTATAATCTCCCCGAATTTCTTCATTTTTGCCTCACGGGCCTGCTCAAACCAGTCAGTCTCCTGCGCGGAAAAAACCGCATCAATCAGTTCACCGTCAAACCCTTTCTGGCGTAATTCCTGGCGGATCCGCACCGGCCCGTGCAATTTTCTCACCCCGGCCTGAAAAAACAGCGCGATACTGCGGGTGTCATCCAGATACTGTGAGTCGGTCAGCCGCGCCATCACCCGGGGCAGAACACGCTCTTCCGTCGGGGAGGTTTCCTGCTTTTCGGCTATTTTCCGTTTCAGTTTGCGGGCCAGTTCTGCGCCGGCATATTCCCGCCGTCCCAGCAACCATATGGCATAATGATAAAGTTGTTTTTCATCCATCGTGACACCTGCGTGTTATCCGTTAAAATCGTGATAACATACCATATTCCCACTATATTCAGAGAGACAGACAATGGCACAACTGACCCCGCAGGAAAAAGTATATGTTGATGACCTCGCTATGCAGCGGGTTGATGATATGAACAGCGATGAATTTCTGGTTCGTCAGCTGGATGACAAAATTCACGGGCTGGCATCTCATCTGAAAGCCTATTTTGAAGAACGTCTGGCTTTCCATAAACAGAACAAAAACTGATTCTGTCCGGGCAGCCGCAACGCTGCCCGCCGCTGTCCCCCGCCTGAAATAATCGCCATATAAACAGTTACACTCGTTATCAGTTGATTCTGATAGTTATCCTTCTGTACCTAAAATAAAGTTGAAAACAATTAAAGTTCTCTGTGATTGCGCCGATAATGAATAGCAGGATCATTCTGAGTGATTGATTTTTCGCTGTTAATACCGTTAATGATAATTATTCTTAATTGTTGCAATCAATCATTATAAAGAAAAAATAATATTAAATACTGCATTTTTTAACATATATTAAATGAATATTTAAAAATATTAACAACAATCAATGCATAACATCGTAATAACATAAAAAGACAGTATATAAATCCATAAGTAACTGTCTGTATCCGGATATTACAGATAAAACCCACCTTTTAATTCTAAAATCAGAAAAATACTTCAATTAATCATTTCGTGACTATATAATCTGTTTCGTTTTAGTTATGCCTTCCATTCTGATGTATAAGAAACCTCTTTCCTGTTAACGGTAATAAAAAATTGCTGGGGAAAACTATTTCTTATTGATGCTACTAACTAAATAAACCCTGCTGATTTGTTTTTTCAGAATCCGCTAAAAATCACTATGACTAAAAATAAATTTACAGGTAACGTAATTAATTCCGTTGCCGGATTTATTATATATTCCATCCCGGAGAGGATAATGAATAAAAAATTCGCTCTTGCAGCGTCTCTTTCCCTTATTTTTGTTGCTAACTCTGCGTCTGCGGCGACCACCGCATCCGGTGGTTCCATCAATTTTACCGGCTTCATTACAGATGCTACCTGTACCATTAATAATGGTAATGCAAACATGTCGGTATTATTAGATCCGATTACGGTTAATCAAATCAATCATCCGGGCGCAATAGATGAAGGGAAGAAAGCATTTTCTCTCGAATTATCAGACTGTAACGCCAGCGACAAAGATAAAAAATCACTGCACATTAATTTCGCATCCACCAATCTGATTGCCAATAACGGTAATTACCTGATCAACCAGGAAACGGATGAGAAAGGCAATCATAAAAATGTCGGGATTGCGTTAACATCACAAAAAAGTGATGAAGTCATTAATTTAAATACACCATACGATACAAAAATTATGGCTGATAATGGTGTTATGCAGTTTTATGCAAAATATTACAAAGTCGGCAGTGAACCCGCTCAGCCGGGTAAAATCAATACCATGCTGACATATAACCTGTCTTACTTCTGATATTTTCAGGCCTCTTTAATTCAGGGGCCTGATTTTTGAAAATACCTATCATGAAAAAAAGTATCTTAACATTATTATTATTGGCGGTGACATTTGTCAGCCGGGCGAATGTTATTATTAACTCCACCCGTGTTATTTATCCGCAGGGAAGTAAAGAGGTTCCGGTACAATTATTTAACACCGGGACACAGCAGGCATTAGTCCAGGCGTGGATTGATGACGGCAACCCTGATTCCACCCCGGAGACCGCCAATGTTCCGTTTATTCTGACACCGCCGGTGGTGAAAATTGACGGTAAAAATGGTCAGCAACTGCGGGTGAAAATGACGCCGGTACAGCTTCCGGCAGACAGAGAGTCCCTGTTTTATCTGAATTTACTGGATATTCCGCCGCTGCCGGACAGCAGTACGGATAAAAACATGATGCAGATTGCTATCCGCTCCCGTATCAAACTGTTTTACCGCCCGTCCGGCCTGACCCTGAGTGCGGATAAAGCCCATACCCGCCTGACATTCACCCGTGACGGTCAGCACTATATTCTGAAAAATGACTCTCCGTATCATATTAATATTCTCGGCCTGAAAGAGACCGCGAACAGCCGTGATCTGGCGGAAGAAGGCACGATGATTGCCCCTTATTCTCAGTTCACGCTGCCTGCCGCAGCCGGATTACCGGCCGGAAATCACTATTCGCTGACACTGATCGACGATTTCGGTGCCATCAATACCTATCCGCTGTCCCTGAACTGAACAGCAGCCTGATGCCGCGCCCTGTCCGCCGTTTTTCCGCCCTGATTTCATTATTGCCGGTGCTGCTCAGCACACCGGCAGCCGGGGCCGGATTTAACACCAACTTCCTTTACGGCGATTCCGCCAAAGCGGATTTGTCACGCTTTGATCGCGACGATACCCTGCCTGACGGTGAATACACCGTTGAAATCAGTGTGAACGGGGAATGGAAAGGGCGTTTTCCGCTGCGTCTGCAACAGAGCGGACACACGATTCTGATCCCGCAGGAGGATGTGCCGAAACTGGGACTGCGTGACAGCGCACCGCCGCCGCAGGCCGATGAAGACGGTTATGTCGCACTGAGCAGTCTGGTGCCGCCGGACAGCTATACCCTGAATACCGGGCAATTTCAGCTGGCACTGAATGTGCCGCAGGCAATGCTGAATACCGTCCTGAAAGGGTATGTCGATCCGTCACGGTGGGATCAGGGCGTTAATGCTGCGATAGTCAGTTATAATGCCAATTACTATCACGCCACCCATAAACGTGACGGCAGTGATAACGACAATGCGTATCTGACCCTGAACAGTGGTCTGAATCTGGCGGGCTGGCAGCTGCGGGATCAATCCTCAGTGACCTACAGCAGCGGACAGAGCACGCAATGGAATACCAATACCCGTTACCTTCAGCGCGGTTTCCCGGCAATTAAATCGGATTTCCGTGCCGGGGACAGCTATACCTCCAGCGAACTGTTCGACTCTGTCCGTTTCCGCGGCGCAACCCTGAAAACAGATATGCGTATGTATCCCGATGCCTGGCAGGGGTTCTCTCCCGTCGTGCGCGGTGTGGCACAGACCAATGCCCTGGTCAGAATCTATCAGGATGCACAGCTAATCTGGCAGCAGAGTGTTCCGCCCGGTCCGTTTGTGGTCGATTCCCTGCTGCCGACCGGATCCGGCGGGGATTTGCAGGTGGAAGTGAATGAAGCGGACGGGCAAATCAACCGCTTTATGGTGCCCTTCTCCGCTGTGCCGAATATGTTAAAGGAAGGCCTCTTCAAATATGAGCTGAATACCGGTGAAGTCCGTCTGACGGATACCGCTTACCATCCGGATTTTGCACAACTGAATCTTCAGTATGGCATTAATAACACGCTGACCGGCTACGGCGGTGTGATTGCGGCGGAAAATTATCAGGCGTTTCTGCTCGGCAGCGGGTTTAACCTGCCGATCGGTGCATTATCCGTGGATGTTACGCACTCCGATGCCCAGTTCGGACAGGACATGTCGCGTTACCGGGGCGAGAGCTACAAGGTGGCCTACAGCCGTTTCATTCATCAGACCAATACCAATTTTTCGCTGGCGGCTTACCGTTATTCCACCAGCGGTTATTTCAGTCTGGCAGATGCGGTGCAGTATCAGGAACTGCTTAACCGGCAGGATCTGACCGGCGATCTCTCCCCGCAGTCACAGAGTTACCGCCAGCGCAGTACCTTTAATGTCAACATCAACCAGCGGATCGGTGCGGATTACGGATCGGTTTATCTCGCCGGTACGCTGCGTGATTACTGGGGCGGCCAGGGCAGCACCCGCGAATATCAGCTGGGTTATGCCAATAACTGGCGGGATATCAATTACACTCTCAGCGCAGGCCGGACCCGTTACAGCAAAGACAGCAACAATCCGGCAAACAGTAATAATGAAGAAACGCGGATAAATCTGACCCTCTCCGTTCCGCTGACCCTGTCCGGGCACAAGGTGTATCTGACCGCAAACAGCATGACAGAAGAAGGCCGCTATCAGAGCAGCAATATCGGCCTGAGCGGCACCGCCGGGCAGGGCAACGCGCTGAGTTATAACGTCAATGCCGCGCATCAGCAATCCGGCGGCACCACCTTCAGCACCAGCGCCGCTTACCGGGCAGCCCCGGCGACACTGAATGCCTCTTACAGTGAATCCGGCCGTTACCGCCAGCTGGGAGCCGGTGCCACCGGCAGCGTGGTGGCCTGGTCCGGCGGTATTCTCACCGCCAATCAGCCGGGGGAAACCTTTGCGGTGGTGAATGTGCCGGGCACCGCCAATGCCATCGTAAACAATGACCGTAATGTCACCACCAACACTCAGGGTCAGGTTCTGGTGCCGTATCTGTCCGCCTACCGCAAAAATGCGCTGATCCTGGATGCCTCACAGGCACCGGAAAATGCAGCGGAACTGCTGGGTAATGTGCAGGATATCGTGCCTTACGCCGGGGCGGTGACACTCGTGAACTTCAGAACGGATACCCGGCAGGAATTTTATCTGCATGCCGTGCGCCAAAACGGTAAACCACTGCCGTTCGGCACAGAAGTCACTGACGGGAACAATAACAGCATCGGCTATGTCGGGCAGAACAGCCTCATTTATATAAGAAGCGAAACACGGCCGGAACAGATCAATGTCCGCCTGACGGATACGGACAACGGCTACTGCCGCATCACACTCACACCGGATCCGCAGAGTACGCCGCTGCCCTGTACAGAATAAAGGAAACATCACCGATGCTCAGAAAAACCCCTCTTTTTACCGGCCTGCTGATGCTGATCGCCGGTTATGCGCAGGCGGAGTGTACCAACGACGGCAACAAACAGGCACCGCCGCTGATAGCTGATCTGTCGGAAACCTTTTACCGTCAGACGGAAACCACGCTTTATTTAAATACCCGCTACAGCGGGGAATTCAGCTGTAACGGCTACAGCAGCAGTGTTTCCAACGCCTCTTACCTGCAAAAACGCGCCGTGGTGGTCGGTTTTCAGAACGGGCGCTATCCGGTCGAGTTCAGGGTGATTGACCTCCAGCCCGGCGGCAGCCAAAAATTCGGTTACAGCCGAAATCCGTATCCGGCGGGGAACCTTCAGGCACGTTTTACTCTCAGCGCCCGGGTGATGCCGCAGGGCTCACGCAGTGATGTGACGGTACCCGGCAGCCAGTACCGTTTTGACGGCGCAGTGATTGCCGCCGACACCACACGGGTCGGGATCTTTCAGTTCGTTATCCGTCTCGGGCTGGATATCCTCACCTATCTGCTGAGCGGACACTGGCCGGAGCACAATGAAGATCTGTTCCTGCAGCCGCTGGATGTCATTTATCAGCCGCGTGAAACCACCTGCACCTTTGATAACGCAGATTTATTAGTCGAACTGCCGCAGGTGGACAGAGCGCAGCTGGTACGCAACAAAACCGCCGGAATGACCCGCTTTTATCTGGATATCTCCTGCCGGGATCGCCTGAACGGTCGCGCCAGCCGTCCGGTAAAAGCCTATCTGGCCAGCAATCAGGTCTGGCTGCGGGATATGAAAACCCTCATTGATACCTCACAGGGTGCGGCTCAGGGAGTCGGGATCCGGGTCGGTCGTTATGCGGATACCAATGACAACAGTGCGCTGGTCATCAATCCGCCGGGACGACAGCCGCACGCTGATTCCTATCTGTTTGAATGGGGAAAGGACAAATTTATTGAAGTAAACAACGGCTTCAGTCTCTGGGCTTACTACTATGTGTATGATGCTGCCCGGCTCAGTGCCGGCCGCATCAATACCACGGCAATCCTCAATTTCGAGTACTACTGAGGGCAAATCCGGATAAACATGACCGGTAAAAACCGCAGAAAAAAGGGGAAAAATGGCCGGTCACCGCGTGAAAAACATTAATTTTCCGGATAATTCCGCCATTTTTGCTGAAATCCGCTATCGTTTAATGTCCGTTTTAACTTACTAATAGTCATACATAAAATCAAAAAACAGAATTTTATCCTGCCAAAACATACCCGATTAATATTAAACGATGGATAATAAGGCTGGCCTTGGTTTTTATATTTTGCTAGTATTCGTTCGATTTTTGTTCAGACAATAAAACGAGGAAAAAGCAATGCCCTCTCTTTCGATGAGGACAAATGCAGTCTTCGCTTTCTTGATTTTACTATTCTTTACCGGTTCAGGCTTTGCCTCAACCAGTACCACGACAAGCTTGCCGTATTCGCATCAAAACACGCAGCAGTTACAAAAAACGCTGCCTGATTTGAAAAAATACGCGTCAGGTACACCCCGTAAGAAAGCGTTTTTAAATGCCATTGTCCCCGCGATTGACAAAGTGAATCGCGAAATCATGAATGACCGCACCTGGTTACTGGAACGCCGGAATGCCAAACACTGGTCACAGAGTGATATTGCAAAGCTCGGAAAGCTTTGCCGGAGCTATGATATGACATGCAGCTCGCCTAAGCGCACCGACTGGAACGCGCTGCTGAGCCGTGTCGATATCCTGCCCACCCACTTCGTTGCCACACAGGCGGCAACCGAGTCAGGCTGGGGAACATCAAAACTGGCTCAGTCCAACAACAACCTTTTTGGTATGCGTTGCGGACGGGGCTGTAGTGCCAAAGCCGGACAGGTTCAGGGCTACTACGCATACAACACTATTGAGGATAGTGTCACGTCCTATATGAAAAATCTGAATACGCACCGTGCTTATAATTCACTGCGTTCAGAAAGGGCAAAACAGCGTCTGGGTGATGATGACTCACTGAGCACACCGGAACTTATCAGTCAGCTGGAAGGTTATTCGCAAAAGGGAGATGCCTATAACCGTTACCTCCGCCAGATGTACGACAGTAACAAAACACTGATCACATCGGCACAGAAGGTCGCCCAAAACACCTAATCGTTCTGTTCACTGTGGCAGACACCGGAAACCCGCACTAATCTGAAGATTACGCGGGTTTTTTTATGGCTTATCATCATTCTTATTGAATCGTGGTTGATAACTTATATTATACTCAGCACGCTAATTATGATATTCCCAACAAGCCTGCACAGAGCCTGATATGAATTTCTTTTCATTTGAATTTCTTGCCTCCTTTACTGCCTTTTTTCTGGTTTACTGGCTCTGTCAAAAAAAGACCCGTTTACAGAATATCCTTTTAATTGCGGCGAGTTATCTGTTTGTTTTCTCATTTCAGGCAAGCTTCGCGTATGTGCTGGCCGGGTATACCCTGTTTATTTATCTGCTGACGAATGTTCTGAGCAGCCGCCTGTCCGCCCAGTCGGTATACACCCTGCTGGCAGCAGGGATTATCGGCTGTTTTACGGTGTTCAAATACTACGGGTTTATGCAGGAATCACTGCAAAGTGCGCTGCTGCAGGCCGGTGTGGAGGCTGAGCTGCCGGTACTTTCGGTACTGGCACCGCTGGGTTTATCCTTCTACGCGTTCCATTCCGTCAGTTATGTGGTGTCGGTCTGCCGCAAGGAGATTGAAAAAGCGCCCTTTTTGGATGTGGTGCTCTATCTCTGCTTCTTCCCGAGCATTGTCGCCGGCCCGATAAACCGCGCCAAAGCATTCATGCCGCAAATACAGGCAGTTTCACGGGAAATTATTGATTACAAAAAAGCCCTGTTACTGATCATCCTGGCGATGGTGAAACTGTTTTTATTCAGTGCCTATCTGTCAGAAAATTTCGCCAACCCGGTCTTCAGTTCGCCGGTCAATTACAGCGCCGGTGAGATTCTGGTGGCGGTGTACGCCTATGCCTGGAATATCTATTTCAACTTCTCCGGTTACACCAACCTGGTCACCGGGATTGCCATGCTGATCGGTTTCAGGGTACCGCTGAACTTCAATGCGCCGTACCTTGCCACCAACCTGAAAGAGTTCTGGGCACGCTGGCACATCAGTCTGTCGACCTTCATCCGTGATTATATTTATATCCCGCTCGGCGGTAACCGCAAGGGCTGGCTGCGGATGAACCTCAACGCCTTTATCGCCATGGTGATTTCCGGGATCTGGCACGGTGTCGGGCTGCCGTTTATCATCTGGGGGGCACTGCACGGGCTGGGGATTGTGCTGATGAATATCAAACACAAACTGCTGCCGCCGCGCACCGATCCGGCGGAAACGCTGTGGCAGAAAACCGGAGTCTGGACCGCCCGGATTTTCACCTTTCATGTGCTGTGTCTGACCTGGATTTTCTTCCGCAGCGCCACGCTCAGTGATGCCGTCACCATGCTGACACAACTGACCGCTGACGGCTTTATTGCCTCTGTCATGGCCAGTGCGCCGCTGATTATCGCCTTCTGGCTGCTGCTGTTTATTTATCCGCAGTGTGTCAGTCTGTATCACCGTGCCGGACACTATTACCGGCGGATCCCGTGGTTCTGGTATCCTTTACCGCTGGCTCTCTTTATGACGCTGGTCTTTATTTTCTCTCCTTCAGGCATGCCGGGTTTTATCTATGCGAATTTTTGATTTTACCGAAAATCTCGAACGGGCACTGAAGGTCGTCTTTATTGTGCTGACAGCAGCAGTGGCACTGGTCTGGCTGAACCAGAACCCGCTTGCCCGGTACTGGGAACAGACTTACCACCAGCCTGCGCCGTGGGCGAAGCTGGAAGGGCATTACGGATGGGAGCTCGGGGGTTACCTTCAGGAAGGCGTGGTGGCGGCCGGAGAGACACTGTGGGCCTATGCTCAGGGCAACCATATCGTTGAGGAAACGGAAGAGGCTGTTCCGGGCAATACCGCGTTTCCGGAGGAGTTTCCGGTCGGGCTGCATTTTATCAACGGCTACCGTTATCCGGCTGCCGCACTGTCTGTGACCTTCCCTGAACTGCTGAACCGGGAACGTCCGGCAACCGGCAGTCCGGTGCTGAAGCTGAATCCGGAACAGATTGCAGAACACATACTGACGAAAAAAGCACCGAAATCACGAATTGCTCTGGACGCCGGTGATAAAGTTTTCTTCGTCGGCGATTCCCTCATGCAGGGGGTTGCGCCTGTGTTACAATCCCGTCTGGCCAAAACCTACGGCATTGAAAGTATCAACCTCAGCAAACAGAGTACCGGCCTGACGTATCCGAAGTTTTTCAACTGGCCGGAGACTATCAAAACCACGCTGGCCGCCAACCCGGATATCCGCCTGATGGTGGTTTTCCTTGGCCCGAATGACCCGTGGGACATGCCGCCGGAAGGCGGCGGGCGCTATCTGCGCTTTATGTCGCCGGAGTGGGAAGCGCAGTATCGCAAACGGATTCAGGATATTCTGTTAACGGCCCGGATACAGGATGTGGACGTCATCTGGATAGGACCGCCGAATATGCGCAAAGACAAGCTGTCAGGTGGTGTACACTATCTGAGCGGGATCTATCAGTCGGAAATTAATAATGCCGGTGAAATCTGGTTGTCCGCCAATACCATTTTCAAATATCAGGATAAGATCTATTCAGATTACCCCGGTGACGGCAGCAGCACTATCAAGCTGCGCAGCGGCGACGGTATTCACTTTACCTACAAAGGTCAGAAGGCGATCGCTGACACGGTATTTGATCTGATTAAATTTAATGCTGCGCCGGAGGAAACCCCGGCGGCGCAGGAAAAAACAGAAACACATGATGAAACAACAAAAACGCCCGTCGTGGCACCTTAAACCGGCCGGTGCGATAGCCCTGTTTGCTGCAGCGCTTTCCCTGCTCTCCTGCCAGAACGATTCGGATAAACAGTGGATACAGCCGCAGACACCGCCGCCGGTGTCGCGTAATGATCTGACCAACTACGGCGATCCGAACCTCAGCCGCCTGGCACACCGCCTGCGGGATCCGTCTGCGCGTGTTCATATTGTCCAGATTGGTGATTCTCACACCGCAGCAGATTTTTTCTCCGGCACGCTGCGTGACAAATTCCAGGCGCGTTACGGCAATGCAGGGATCGGCTTTGTGCCGCCGAGCATTATCGCCGGACAGCGCACGGCCAACTTTGTCTTCACCGAGCCGAAAAAACAGTGGTCATTCCTGACCAGCCGCAAAGATGATGCCCCCAACTTCCCGCTGGGCGGCTTTATTATTTCGCCGCTGACCCCGCACAGCACCCTGACGATGAAAGAGCGCAATCCGTCCTCTTATCAGTATGACATGCAGGTGCTGTACCAGACCGGCTACCCGGCCTCCGTTGCGGTACGCGGCGGCAAAGGCGGCACGCTGAACCTGGCACCGTCCTCCGCATGGCGTTTTTCTGACAGTGTGCCGGTGACTTTCCCGGCAGAGATCACGGCGAATGAGCAGAGCCCGCTGAATATCGGCGGCTGGTTTATCACCCGCAACCATCCGGGCGTGATGCTCTCGTCTGTCGGTATCAATGGAGCGACAATTGCCATGACGGAAAAATGGCTGCCGCAGTGGGTGAATACCCTGGCGCAGACCGATCCGGAAATGGTGATCCTGGCTTACGGCACCAATGAAGCCTTTAATGACACGCTGGATTTGGATCTCTACCGCCAGCAACTGACTAATGCCGTGCGCAGCATCCGCAGCACTATGCCGGACGCGGTGATCCTGCTGGTCGGCCCGGGCGACAGTATCAAGAACAAAACCGCACCTGACTGCCGCTCACAACAGCCGGCCAATTTGCACAATGTGATACGGATCCAGCAGTCTGTCGCGAAAAGTGAAGGCTTACTCTACTGGGACTGGCAGCAGTTCATGGGGGGGGATTGTGCAATCAACAGCTGGGTGCTGCGTGATCTGGCACGACCGGACAAAGTCCACCTCTCCGGCCCGGGTTATGAGAAAAGCGCCACCGCACTCTATAACGCCCTGGAATCGCTCCTCAGCCAACAGTAACCGGTTCTCCCGCAGATAAGCTGATTATCTGCGGATCCTTTCTCCTCAGCCGTTTACGCTGTGTCCCAGTACCCCGATCATGGCATTCTCATTCACAAACTGAATCATGCCGTTGTCTTTATCGGTCAGTTCCAGTTCTTTATCACCCTCTGACGGCACCACAATAATAAAACGGCTGCCGTTACGTTCGGCGTTCTTGCGGCAGGTACTGATCCGCATCCCCGAGCAGTCATTCTTAATGGTGAAATGCGGGAACAGGGTTCTCAGACGGCGACCGACTATCAGCGCATGACCGGCAGCACGGGTGTTTTCCGGGATCAGCACCACATCGGTCGCGTTCTGACGCAGCAGTTGTTTGTGGCATTTGCGGATCAGAAAAATAATCGGGTCGAGCATAAAGGCAAAACCGCTGACCGCCACTGCTTTATCCAGCAGATGTGACGCACTGGCATCATAGCGCCCGCCGCGGCATAACAACTCATCGTGGCTGTCCGGATGCGTGGTGCGCCATTCAAACAGGGTATGGCAGTAATTATTCACCGGATACAGCCCCGGCGTCACACTGTACGGAATTTTCAGACGGTTGAGGGATTCCAGCAGCTGACGGAAGCGGGCGGCGGAAGCCTCAGAGAGAAATTCACTGAGCCGGGGGGCTTTTTTATTAACGATATCCAGCAGCTTGTGCGGTGTGGATAATAACTGCTCCGGTTTCTCTTTCAGTTTCACCAGCCACAGCTCTTCAAAGAACGGCAGAAACGGCTGATAATAGTCTCTCAGTGCCTGACGGAAATGACTGAATTCGTCTTCGCTGCCAACGGTATTTATTTTTAATTCAATATACGGCGTGAGATGCAATGAACTGAAAAAATCATACTGCATTAAAATATGTTCCAGCTCGATATCAATATTATCGTAACCGAACGCTTCCACCCCGATCTGGTGATATTGTTCAAAATCCTGTTTTTGCCCGGCGACATTGCGGAACATCGCACCGATATACCATAACTTACTTTTCGACTGTAAACGCTGATGCTGTGCAATCACCCGCAGACAGCCCATCGTCCCCTCACCGCGCAGCAGTGCCGGATGGCTGCAGTTAAGTTTGGGCCCGTTATGGTTATCATCCGCAAACGCAGCAGTATTCTTCATATGGTCATCCCAGTACTCCAGCAGCGGGAAGCGGATTTCCTGATAACAATAACGTGCCAGCAGTTTAGAGGCACGGTTTTCCAGCCAGATCCAGTCCGCCACATCATTACTGTAATGTTTGCGCGGCCGTCCGCTGTGATGCGGGCGCACTGTCCGGTTCACTTCAAATTCCAGTTTCTGGCAATACTGATTGGTACCCAGCACGCAATTCTGATTCAGACAGATTTGAATCCGCTCAATAACAGACTGGCTGATGGTGGTATACAAAAAATGCTGGTAATGGATCCCGCGCTCTTCCGGTGTTTTACCTAATTGCAAATAACACTGGTGTTCAGTCATTCTCGGAATAGTACATTCCCCGGTGTTATGACCGTAGCTGGAATAATTTAAGTTATGTTTATCATTATTTGATGACTGGTCGGATGTGAACGTATCAACATATTGAGAGACCAAAAGAAAATAGGAATTTGCTTCAATCAGGCAACTGTTATAACGCCGATCCCATAATGCACCGGTACGCTGATATTTATTATTGTAATAAGGAACATACTGACGTCCGATGTGCTGGATAAAACGGCTTAAGTCTTCTTTTGATTTTGGTGTCAGCAGCAACAATACCGTATCGGCCTGAAGTGAATAGGCGTGAAGCTCGCAATCATATGATTCTAAAGACCTGTCCACGCAGGTCAGGAAACGGGCGTAATCATTCTCTTCCTGAAAGAGTTTTTCATGATTGTGTCCGTTAAGTTTAATCAGCTGTGGTAATCCCGGAAAGTAAAGGCGCTCTCTTCTTGGCATAGGTCAGCGCTCCAATCGCTAAAAATAATCAATTTATCTGATGAGTAATATAATATAAAACCGGTTTTGTCATTTTAACTCATATCATAAAACCCGTTTTTATTTCTGAATGCCATTCTTTTTTATCGTGTTGAAAAAAGTATATTTATTTTTTACTTAACCGCTTTGTTAATTCACATATGACAAAAGTAAAATAATAACCACACCCAAAGTCGGATTATTCACGCCGAAAAAGGGGGACAGAGTCACTTACGGAAAAACAGCCCATAAAATAGTCATTTTCAGCCGGAACTGTTATGGAAGCGCTGTTTTTTTTGATCAATATCAAATTTAGAACGACATTTAAAAATTAAGTTTTCCCTATCTCGGTAATTGTCATCGGGTGCACCTTTCCAATTAAACAATCATTACAGGAAAAGCATTATGGGAAACATGAGTGCCAGTTCCGCCCATAAAATGGGGGTGGTCGCGCTGACCCTGGTAACCGCATCAAATATGATGGGTTCCGGTGTGTTCATGCTGCCGACTAACCTCGCGGGCGTCGGTTACATCTCCTTATGGGGATGGTTATTTACAATCATTGGTGTTATCGCATTAGCATTAGTTTTCGCCAAAACCAGTCTTATCACACCGCGTAACGGTGGTATCGTGGCATACGCCAGCGATGCTTTCGGTCCGTTTATCGGTTTCCAGACTACTGTTTGTTACTGGATCAGTGCCTGGGTCGGTAACGTCGCGCTGCTGGTTGCCGGTGTCGGCTACCTCAGCTACTTCTTCCCTGAACTGAAAAACCCGGCTATCGGCAGTGTCGTTGCTATCGCGATTCTGTGGGGCTTCGTGGTATTAGCCAGCTTCGGTGCCCGTGTCGCCGGTCGTGCGCAGTCATTCACGGCAAGCTGCATGCTGGTTGTTGTTCTGGGTGTCGGTGTGATCGGCTGGTTCTGGTTCGATCCGCAGATGTTCTCTCAGGTCTATAACGGTACAGGTAAAAGTGATACCACTGCCATTATCACTGCGGCATCTATCGCGCTGTGGGGCTTCCTGGGTGTTGAATCTGCTGTGGTTTCCAGCGGCCAGGTGGACAAACCGGAATACACAGTACCGCGTGCCACCGTGTATGGTCTGCTGATTGCATCAGTCTGCTACGTCGGCAGCTGTACGGTCATCATGGGTCTGGTTCCGCATGAAGAACTGATTAACTCTGCTGCACCGTTTGCAGATGCTGCCCGTTACATGTTCGGTGAAACTGCCGGTACTGTTGCGTCTATCCTGAGTATCATCGCCTGCTTCGGTTCTATCTCCGGCTGGTTAATCCTGCAGTCTGAAGGTCCGCGTGCCGGTGCCGACCAGGGTCTGTTCCCTAAATTCTTCTCTGATGTGAACAAAAATGACGTTCCGATGAAAAGCCTGATTTTCACCGGTGTGCTGATGAGTCTGGTGCTGTTAATGACCGCGTCACCAAACCTGGCCAAACAGTTCGAAATCGTCATCCTGATGTCTGTTTTCGCATCCCTGCTGCCATACATGTACGCACTGATTTCTCTGCCAATCATCATGGTTTCCAAAAAAATGAACCGCGGCAGCACCTTCATTTTCTATAACGTCCTGGTGGTTATCGGCATTATCTACTGTGTCTTTGCCCTGTTAGGTTCCGGTTCTGATTCTATGTTCTGGGGTCTGGTCATGATGTCAATCACTATTCCGCTGTTCAGCTTCGTGGCCGCCGGCCGTGCGAAAAAAGGCAACGACATCCTGTACATCAATGACGAACAAAACAAAGCGTGATTTGCTCCGCTTCACAGTCTTCAATTTTGAAAAACAAGAGGTAATTAAGTATGACTCTGTCTATCAATGATCAAAACAAACTTGATGCATTCTGGGCTTATTGCGTAAAAAACCAGTATTTCAACATCGGTTATCCTGAATCAGCGGATTTCGATTACACCAATCTGGAACGCTTCTTACGTTTCTCCATCAACAACTGCGGTGACTGGGGCGAATATTGCAACTACCTGCTGAACTCTTTCGATTTCGAGAAAGAAGTGATGGAGTATTTCGCAGACCTGTTCAAAATCCCGTTTGAACAAAGCTGGGGTTATGTGACCAACGGCGGTACCGAAGGTAACATGTTCGGTTGCTACCTGGGCCGTGAAATCTTCCCTGACGGTACGCTGTACTATTCAAAAGATACTCACTATTCCGTTGCGAAAATCGTTAAATTACTGCGTATCAAATCTCAGGTTGTTGAATCTCTGCCAAACGGCGAAATCGACTATGACGATCTGATGAAAAAAATCGCTGATGATAAAGAAGCGCATCCGATTATCTTCGCTAACATCGGTACCACTGTCCGCGGTGCTATTGATGATATCGCTGAAATCCAGAAACGCCTGAAAGCAGCCGGTATCAAACGTGAAGATTACTATCTGCATGCTGATGCGGCACTGAGCGGCATGATCCTGCCATTCGTTGATGACGCGCAGCCGTTCACCTTTGCTGACGGTATCGACTCCATCGGTGTGTCCGGCCACAAAATGATCGGTTCGCCAATCCCTTGCGGTATCGTTGTTGCGAAGAAAGAAAACGTAGACCGTATTTCTGTTGAAATCGACTACATCTCCGCACATGACAAAACCATCACCGGTTCACGTAACGGTCACACACCACTGATGCTGTGGGAAGCTATCCGTTCACATTCAACTGAGGAATGGAAACGCCGCATCACCCGCAGTCTGGATATGGCGCAGTACGCTGTTGACCGTATGCAGAAAGCCGGTATCAATGCATGGCGCAACAAGAACTCCATCACTGTTGTGTTCCCTTGCCCGTCAGAACGCGTCTGGAGAGAACATTGCCTGGCAACATCCGGCGACGTGGCTCACCTGATCACCACCGCGCACCATCTGGATACCGTAGAGATCGACAAACTGATCGACGACGTTATCGCGGATTTTAACTTACACGCGGCATAAAAAAAGGCAGTGGTAAATATCCACTGCCCCCTTACGGTTCGTTGCCGGCGCAGACGCCAATCCTGCCGGCAACGCTTTCTAACCTATACAGCGACACAGGATGATGCAAGAAAAAAGACCAAAAAACACGGCTCAGTTCTCTGATCGTGAGATTTTTTGCTCCCTCATCCGCAGCTGGAGTATTTCTGTGAGGACAAAATGGTATGGTTCCCAATGGTAAATCCACCCACCGCATGGGCCTGACAGCCCTGATTATTATGACGGCTTCCAATATGATGGGAAGCGGCGTGTTTATGTTACCCTCCTCCCTCGCGCATATCGGTTCCATCGCACTGTGGGGCGGACTGCTGACCTTCTGCGGCGTGCTGGCACTGGCGCTGGTGTTCGCCAAGACCGGTGAAATCTCCCCCTGTAAAGGCGGTGTGATTGCCAACATCGGCCGGACATTCGGGCAGTATATCGGGTTACAAACATCACTTTTTTACTGGCTTTCGACCTGGATAGGCAACTGTGCCTTACTGATCTCCGGTGTCGGTTATCTCTCTTATTTCTTTCCGCAGCTTCACACTCCGCTTTACGCCGCTATTACCGCCATTATTATTCTCTGGGCTTTCGTTCTGCTGGGTTTGCAGGGCGCAAAAGTCGTCGGCTATGCGCAGATTTTTACCGGCCTTTGTATGCTCACCGTTATTCTGAGCATCAGTATTTTCGGCTGGACCCATTTTGATTACACACGTTATATCACCAGTTTTAATGTTACTCAGACCAGTAACACAGATGCTATTTTTGCCGCCGCCGCCATTTCGCTGTGGGGCTATCTGGGCATTGAATCCGCGTCGGTTTCATCTGCCCAGGTGATTCATCCGCACCGCAATATTCCGCTGGCTACGATTATCGGGCTGGTGATTGCCGCCACCTGCTATCTCAGCTCCACCAATGTCATGATGGGGATCCTGCCCCATGAACAGCTTGTTAACTCCACCGCGCCGTTTGCGGATACCGCCCGTTATCTGTGGGGCGAACATGCGGGACAGATTATCTCTGCGCTCGCGATTATTGCCTGTTTCGGCGCACTGCCGGGCTGGCAGATTTTACAGACCGAAGTTCCCCGCTCTGCGGCGGAAGAAGGCACATTTCCGCGTTTTTTTGCCGATGTGAACCGCCACGGTGTCCCGTATAAAGGGCTGATGTGTACCGCCGGGATGATGAGCGCCGTGTTGTTGCTTACCATCTCACCGAGCCTGGAACAGCAGTTCCGCAACATCATTATTCTTGCGGTGTCCGCCAGTCTGATCCCGTATGCGTTTGCAGTGATTTCCCTGCCGATCGCCATGATCGCCAAAAAAATGCAGTACGGGCGCACCTTTATTATTTACGCCACTCTGAGCCTGATTGGTCTGGGATTCATTATGGTCGCGCTGACAGGCGCCGGTACCAAACCGCTGTTCTGGGGCATGGTACTGCAAATGGTGACCATTCCGCTGTATCTGTTTTTTATTATGCGCCGTGAAAAAAACACTACGGATCCCCGTCCCGGGCTCGCCCTGTCGTACATCCCGGGGATCTGCACTGAGCAGACCGCTGAGATGGCGTTATCGGCTGACAATGATGACAGCCGGAATTTCTCACAGAGAAACTGTATATAGAGGACTAAAAATGGAAAAGATTCAGTCAATCAGAGGGATGAGAAGCGTGCTTCCGGAAGAAACACCGGTCTGGCAGTGGCTGGAAAACCGGATCCGGAATATCACTTCCCGCTACGGCTATCAGGAGGTCAGGCTGCCGATTCTGGAACCGGTTGCCCTGTTTGAGCGCGCGGTCGGTGAATCCACCGATATCGTCTCAAAAGAGATGTATAACTTCCTCGATAAAAGCGGCGAGCACATCACCCTGCGTCCGGAAGGTACCAGTGGTTGCGTCCGGACCGTGATTGAGAACAACATGTGCTACAACACCACGCAGCGCCTGTGGTATCAGGGCCCGATGTTCCGTTATGAGCGTCCGCAGAAAGGCCGTCTGCGCCAGTTCACCCAGTTCGGGGTGGAAACCTTCGGCATGCCGGGGGCGGATGTGGATGCCGAGCTTATCTTTATGGTGAAAGATATCTTTAAGGCGCTCGGTGTGGATAAGCACGTCCGCCTGGAGATTAACTCCCTCGGGACACCGGAAGAGCGTTCAGAGCACCGTCAGCAGCTGGTGAATTACTTTATGCAGCACAAAGCGCTGCTGGATGAGGACAGCCTGCGCCGTCTGGAAACCAACCCGCTGCGTATCCTGGACAGCAAAAATCCGGATATGCAGGAGATGATCGAAGCGGCACCACGCCTGCTGGACTTCCTCGGCGAAGAGTCACAACAGCACTTTGATGAGCTGCGCCGCCTGCTGGACAGCGAAAACATTGCCTATGTGGTTAATCCGCGTCTGGTCCGCGGACTGGATTACTACACCCGTACGGTGTTTGAGTGGATCACGGAAGAGCTGGGTTCACAGGGGACAGTCTGCGGCGGCGGCCGTTATGATGGTCTGGTTGAATTATTCAGCGGCAAACAGTTACCGGCTTCCGGATTCGCTATCGGGATCGAACGGCTGTTACTGCTGATCCAGACCCTCGGCCTGGATAAAGCCATTGTTAATCAACCGGATATCGTGGTGACCTATGAAGATCCGGCACAGAATGTGGAAGCGCTGTTACTGGCTAACACACTGCGCCATCAGTTACCGCAATATAAAATCCTCAATGATTTCACCCGTGCCAAACTGAAGCGTCAGCACAGCAGCGCACTGAAATCCGGCTGCCGTTACATTGTGACGCTCAACCGTGACGGACAGATAGGCTTGTGGGATCTTACCGCGAACACCAATGAAACGGTGACCACAGACACACTCGCCAATGCGTTACTGAATAAAACCATCACTGCGATGGCCTGATAAACTATAGCGCAACAGTAATAAAAACACTGTTTTTTTGAAGTGACTCCCGATAATCGGATAACCCATTATCGGGAGTTTTTTGTATCCATCTGTGGCAGGATTTATCTTCATATTGCTTAGCTCGCATAGTAACGGTACCGGATTTCGTGCCGAACAAATCCGGCTCTCTTAAGGCCGCAATATGGAATAAGGGCAATGCAGAAAGTTATGCCACAGAATAATACTTCCTGACATTCCCTCATCATCCGCTGTTATATCTTTGTCAAATTGTCATAGTCTGTGACAGCATTGTGTTGGTTTCAGAATTATCATCCTTATTTATTTTCCTTGTCTGCCGCAGACCGCAGCAGCGGAGCCATATCAATTCGCGGGGTTCCGTCCACCCCGGCACCCAGGCCTTCACGTGCCGCATTAGTCAGCAGACCATTATCATGATCAATCATCCAGATAAACATGCCCCCCAGCCCTTTTTCACGCACATATTTCGCTTTTTCATACACGCTCCATGGCGTCTCTACTGACATAAAGATATTTTTAGACCTGTTATAAAGGAATTCGGCGGAAGACACTTTATCAGTGTACATTTTGAAGCCATTGATGCCGTTAAGATCACCATCAACATAGTTATATAAGAGATCCGGCCATTCACTGGTTGCTTTTTCAAAGCTGCCTAAAACACCCGTTTTAGCGTTATTGTCCTTGTCATAGCTGCCAACTAACGGAGATGCATTGACGATTGTGGCATTTTTGGCATTACGCGAATATCCCGCATAGCCGATATTAATTTTCTTCGGTTCTATGTGAAGATCATTAATAAGATAATCTACTGCTTTTTCAACTGAGTTTCGTGTACCATCAGCAACAGTATTTCTTAAGTTCGTATGATGCATTAGCTTTTCTGCCCATGGCGAGCCGAAAAAGTCGTAAGTCATCAGGTTTATTTTATCAACACCCGCCGCAACAAGTTTATCAATTTCCCCGTCCTTTAATCCTTTCGGGGTAGCTATCGTTGCGATACTGACAGGGACACCAGGAAGTACCTTACGTATTTCTTTAATCAGCTCAACAAAATTCGGCACATCTTCCGGACCAAATTTATTGTGGTCTTCCCCTTTGTAATTCGGATATTCCCAGTCAATGTCCAGTTCCTTAAACATAGGGAAAAGATCGAAGATATATTTTAATGATTGCGCCAGACGTACCCGTTTATCCGCATCTTTTGCTATATAATGGAAAGCCTCGCTCATCGACCATCCCCCCAGACTCAGACCGATTGGCATTTCGGGAAATTTTTTATTAAGCTGAACAAGCGCACCCAGAACCCCCATAGCCTCTTCCGGATTAAATTTCACCTCCTTCCATCCCGGAAAACCACAATTAATATAAGCACCAACATCTCCCCAAAAATCAGTCAGGGTTGCTTTCCCTTTATGATTGGCAACATCCCCCTCGTTAGCAGCAATACCAAAATCAACTGCCGCTCTCTTAATGGTGTCTGCTTTTATCCCGTTATCTCCGATAATTGCCGAAAACCCTAATACCAGGCGATCAAAGTAAGAATTTTCACCCTGCATCAATCGCATAATATCCGTACCACGCCCACCTTCTTTATAACCATACTGATCAGGTTCATAACGGGAATCATAAATACCCCAATCAGACATATAGCCAAAAACTTCAAACCCTTCAGTTTTGCTATAGTCATTAAACAGATGCCTTACAACCCGGCCCGGGGTATAACTCAGCAGGCTATCCTCAGCAGAAGGATCAAAATTATTTACCTCATAGGTTTTTTCTGCCGCACCGGCGGCCCATATCGTACCGTTAACATTTGTTCCGGGATCAGACGGGAATACAAGCGGGTTTTCTTCACGGTCTTTAGCCATATTACTGAGCTTTTTTTTAAAATCTGACATAACAATCTCCATGAGACAAAAACGATAGATTAATTAACTATAAATATATCCCTAGCAGCCCAACACTTATTATCAATTCTTACATTGATTGTTTTTTCGATATAATTACTCCGGAAACGAGTCCCGGAAATATAATCGTAAAAATTCATTCACTATTTTTTAATATCCTGACTTATCTATTTAATGTTTTAACCGTTCTATTCAGGAAAAATAAATCTGATCTTTATATATATTCCACCTTACTATTTTCCGGTATTAAAATAAAATCAAACCTCATTAACATCAAGCTAATTTAGCCACAAAAGAATTGCAATACTAAAATAAAATGGCCAGACCACAAATAAAATTAACGCGCCTTTATATGAATTCCGGCTGTTATAATATAATAAATACTAAAAACATTATCAGGATAAAAATATTCATCTGCTCAGCGACCTGATTAGGATAATAGTTATATTACTGATACTTCCGCCACTGAAATACAGAACCATGAAGTACTGGTTAAAGTTCAGGAATTTTAAAACTTTCTGATTCTGGTATGAAAGCGTAAATTATTTCTTGTCACAATTGGCTCAGCCATACCACTTATTATAATTGGAAATAAAAGTATGGTGGTATGTAATCCAGTGATGTTAAACAATTAAAAAAACCTGAAAATGAAAATGCGAAACCGGAAAACTAAGTGGACAAGGCCAGAGGACCTTATAAGCCACGTATAAATATTAATAATCGATTATGCTGTATCTTATCAGTTACTGATCGATGATGCCGACCATTTTGAGCATCAGGCCGGAGGTGAAGTGCTCCCCCGATAGTTGGACAACCAATTATCGGTTTTTTTTGCTTTCAGGCTTTTACCGTAAAGTGGAAATGATAGAAATCACTGCGGCAGATAGCCGTGCCGTATTCCAGCACCCGGCCCTGTTTGTCGCGGCTTCTGAGGATAATTTTCATCAGTGAGGCGGTCGGCGGAATAGAAAGCAGTTTCGCCTCTTCTTCTGACGGATGACAGATAGAGAGCGCATACTCCTGCACATCCGGCTCAATCCCCTGCGCCAGCCAGTGCGCATACAGAGAGCCGTCCAGCAGATCAGGGCGCGGCAGAAAAGCTTCCGGGATAAACATGGTTTCCAGCGAGACCGGAATATCATCCACCAGCCGGACACGTTTGATCACCGCCATGGTATCACCTGCGGATAATTCCAGTTCAGAGGCCAGTGAGTCCGGTACAGAGTCCAGCTGACGAATAAGCCAGCGGTTGGACACCTTGCCGCTGCCGGCGGCCTGCGCGGAAAAACCGCCGCCGGACAGGTTGTACTGCACCGGCAGATTAATCTGCGTGCCTTTGCCGTGATGTTTCACCACCAGCCCCTGTTTCAGCAGTAAGTCCAGTGCCTTCACCACCGTCACGCGGGATACCCCCAGCGATTGCGCTAAACGACGCTCAGACGGCAGAACACAACCGTGCGTCAGCTGCTTTTGTGTGATGGCTTCTTCAATCCCTTGTTTCAGCTGGAGATATAACGGAACGGTTGATTGCTGATCAAGCCTGTGCTGTAAAAAAGTGAGAAAATCATGTTCCACAAATAGGTTCCTGTCATGCTGCGGATAACGGCTGAAAACAGTGTAGCAACTTTTGTGTCCGCTATCACATACTGATTAAAATCAATTCAACTGGACTACAACTGGACTTATTTGTGGTCTATTATATACTCTATAACGATAAAGGCTCCACAGCAGTTTTATACCAATAATACAGTTTGTTGTTTTTCATTCATTCAACACCAGTCCAGATAATAATAAATGACACAATCAGCAGCAGTCCCGTTAAATGTGACAGAAAAACGTATTCTCGGTTGCCTTTACGGGCAGGCAACCGGAGATGCCATGGGCATGCCGTCGGAACTCTGGCCGAAGAGCCGGGTCCGCCAGCACTTCGGCTGGATTGATACCTTCCTGCCGGGCCCGGAGGAGAATATTGCCGCCAACGAGTTTGTTGCCGGGGAATTTACCGATGATACCAGTCAGTGTGTTGCTCTGATGGATGCCATGATTGAGGAGCACGGTGCGGTCGTCCCGCAGACGATCGCCCGTCACATCATGGCGTGGGCCACCCGGATAAAGGCATTTGAAAAAAATATTCTGGGGCCGACATCAAAAGCTGCGCTGAATGCCATACACCAGGGAATACCTTTAGATAAAATAGAGGCAAATGGTGTGACCAACGGTTCCGCGATGCGTGTCGCGCCTGTTGGTTGCCTGATGCCATCATATAATACAGATCGTTTTATTGAGCAGGTCAGGCTCTCCTGTCTGCCGACCCACAAATCCGATATCGCCATTGCCGGTGCTGTCGTGATTGCGCGGGCCGTCAGTCTGGCTGTTGAGGGCACTGACTGGTCTGCGATAAAACAGGCTGTCATACCGCTGGCTGACACTGTTCAGCGCCGGTTTGAGTCCACCTTCAGCCCGCTGCTGGGACGGAGGATTATGTACGCCCTCAATGTGGTCCGCGGGCGTACGGACGAAGAACAGGCACTGACCGATCTCTATGAGATAGTCGGCGCCGGTATGGATAATATTGAATCTATCCCGTGTGCCATTGCACTCGCGGATTTAGCCAACACCAATCCCGTACGCTGTGCGGTACTGGCTGCAAATCTGGGCGGCGACACGGACACCATCGGTGCCATGGCGACGGCCATCTGCGGCGCAATTCACGGCATTGATAGTTTTGATGCTGACAGTATCGCATTGATAAATCATACAAATAATATCGATTTTACGCCGTATGCCCGCCGTCTGGCACAGTTCAGACAGGAGTATGCCGCGACGAACAGGATGATGTCATGAGTCAGCAATCTGTCCCTTCAGCGTTGAACAACACCGATCCGACCATCGAAGAACTGGGGATCGGCCTGATCCCCCCTTCCAGACAGACCAAAAAACCCGCCGAACTGTTCTTTGTCTGGTGTGCCGCTAATATCGGTATTCTCGGCGTGGTCTACGGCGCGATTATTGTGTCGTTCGGGCTTTCCTTCTTTCAGTCGGTTTTAGCGGCAGTGGTTGGTGTCGCCTCCTTTATTTTAGTGGGGATCACCAGTATCGCCGGTAAAATCGGCCGGACCACCACCCTCACCCTTTCCCGCGCCAGCTTCGGCAAAAGCGGCAATATCGCGCCGACGGCGTTCTGCTGGTTTAACCTGATGGGCTGGGAAGCGGTGAATATCATCACCGGTACCCTGACGCTGGCGGCGCTGTTTACCGCCATCGGGCTGGGCAGCGGACACCTGATGACGGCTGTTGCGCTGGTATTATTCGGCGGGCTGACGGTGCTGGTCAGTATTCTCGGGCAGAACACCGTTTTGCTGATGCAGAAATGGATCACGCGGATTTTCGGGGCAATGACCCTGTTTGTCGTGCTCTGGCTGCTGGCGACTGCAGACTGGCAGGCGCTGATCAACCGTCCTTCCGGCAGCTGGATCACCGGTTTCCTGCCTGCGGTGTCCATTATCGCCGCCGGCACCGGGATCAGCTGGGCGATTGCAGGGGCGGATTACAGCCGCGACCAGAGCCCGTCCTCATCCCACAGCCGTATTTTCGGCTCTGTGGTCGGCGGGGCTGCGCTTCCGCTGTTACTGCTGATCCTGACCGGTATTCTGCTGACCGCGCAACTGCCTGATCTGGCAGCGGAAGAAAACCCGATTGCCGCCATCGGCGGACTGCTGCCGTCCTGGATGGCGGTGCCGTATCTGGCTGCTGCGGTGGCGGGGATTGTCACTATCGCCGTCCTCAGCCTCTATTCCGCCAGTCTCAACCTGCTGAGCATGGGCATCAAACTCAAACAGCGCACCGCCGTTGCTCTTGATGGCGTGATTGTGCTGGCGATCGCGATTTATGTTCTGTTTGTTTCCGGTGATTTCCTCGGGCCGTTTATTTCATTCCTGGTGTTCTGCGGATTGTTCCTGGCCTCCTGGGCGGCGATTTTTATCACTGATTATTACTGCAAACACAAAACCGCCGGTTACGACGACGTTTCGCTCTACGGCGACACCGGGGTTATCTGGCCGACCTTCCTGTGCTGGCTCGGCGGTTCGGTTGCCGGGCTGCTGGTCACGAAGACCGGCTTTATTAACGGGCCGTTTGCCACCGGTGTGTTTGAGAATTCCAGTCTGGGGCTGTTTGTCTCCTTCCTGGTGAGCATGGCGGCGTACCGCCTGACACTGATGATGAAACCGGTACGGGGTTAAACGGAACAGATGGATGTATCGTTACTGACACCACAGCGCCCGGTCGTGGTTATCGGCGCGGCTTTCGGCGATGTGATGCTGGAAGTGAATGCCCTGCCGCGCAGCGGGGATGATATCAGCGCCCTGCCGCTCGGGCAGCAGATCGGCGGCTGCGCCTTTAATGTCGCCCGTGCCCTGAGTCGTCTCGGCATTGTGCCGGTCAACGGTATTCCCGCCGGCAACGGCAGCTGGGGAAAACAGGTCACTGCCGCGATGGAAAAAGAAAATCTGCCGGTTCTGCTGCGCCATCCGACGCACGATAACGGCTGGTGCCTGGCGCTGGTCGAGGAAAGCAAAGAACGCACATTCATCACCATCGAAGGCTGTGAACAGCACTGGAGTGAAGAACTGCTCGCGCAAATCCCGGTGCCGGACAATGCCCTGATTTATGTTTCCGGTTACGAGCTGGTCAGTCCGGAAAGCGCACCGCTGCGTAACTGGCTGCTGGCGCAGAGTGCGGATAAAACCCTGTTTGCGGATTTCGGTCCGCGTCTGCGGGATATTGATCCGGACTTTATTGAAAAGCTGCTGGCGAAAAAGCCGCTGCTGACCGTCAACCGTGACGAACTGGCACAGCTCAATCCGCAGGGCGGAAAACAGTCTGAGATACAGACAGACGATGCGCAGGCGTTTGCCGACAGCTATGGTCTGCCGCTAATCGCCCGCTTTGATAAAGAAGGTGCTGTGGTCTGTCAGCCGGGGCAGCAGCCGGTCAGCATCCCGGCATATACGGTGCCGGTGGCTGATACCATTGCCGCCGGAGACAGTCACTGCGCCGGTGTTCTCGCCGGTCTGGCCTGCGGACAACCGCTCACGGATGCCGTACGGACCGGTAATGCGGTGGCGGCCATTGTGGTCAGCCGTCCGGGGTCTGACGGTGCCCCCACCCGCGCGGAATTGAGTGAGTTTTTACATCATCACCCCTGAAACACCGCCCGTTTACCCGACAGCGATGTTCACTCAGCCCCCGGTTTCCGGGGGTTTTTTATACGTAATATCCCGTCATTTTGCCTTTCTGTTCACAAAATCCCCGCCGGAAACGTGCATCCCCCAAAAGAACAATCTTTAATCATCCCTCAATATCTGTGTTGTATTCGTTACCAAAGGACTGATGATGAAGACCGATATCAAGCCACTCTACGGGAGCTGGAAAGCGGGGTTCGCCCTGGATAAACACACTGAATGGAGCAGACCGCTGGGTAAAAACAGTGCCGGGCACATGCAGTTTGATACCAAAAGAACAGAAGTGGGTGAAGCGCTGTACCGGCTGAAATATAAACAGGATTGGTCTCAGCTTGACCCGCTCGCCCGCTGCCTCTCAGATCATATAAAAGCCCGTTTTCCGGATGCCCGTTTCGTCCTTCCCATGCCCGCCTCCACCGCCCGTTCCCGCCAGCCGGTAACAGAAATTGTCCGGCTGGTTTCAGGCATGACGCGACTGCCGCATTTTGATCATTTGCTGCTGAAAGAATCCGGAGGTACACCGCTCAAAAATCTGACTGACAAGCAGGAAAAACTGGATGCCATCGGTGACCGCTATTCTGTTTTTGATCAAATTCAAAATGACGGGTGCTGGAATGTCGTGGTCATTGATGACCTGTACCATACCGGTGCATCACTGGAGTCAGCCTGTCAAGTTCTTCGCGGTTATAGTAAAGTGAACAACATTTATGTGGCGACACTCACCTGGAGACCGGCATGACGACGATTTTCGTCGCAGGATCGATTAAAATCAAAGTATTAGACCCGTTGGTCACTGAACGGCTGAAAAAAATAACCGCCCGGCATCTCCGTATTATTGTCGGTGATGCCGCCGGTGCGGATTCAGCCATTCAGCAATTTCTGAAACAATCCGGTTATCATCACGTCACTGTCTTCAGCAGCTCACCGACCCCGAGAAATAACCTCGGAAACTGGCCGGTGCAGGTGACAGAAACCCCTTATGCGCCGGGAAGCCGGGCATTTTTTACCGCGAAAGACTTAGCGATGGCCGCTGAAGCGGATTACGGACTGATGATCTGGGACAGCCGCAGCACCGGCACTCTCAGTAATGTGCTGGAATTATTAAATCAGAAAAAATATTCCGTTGTTTTTATCCGCGATAAAAAACAGTTTATTGTTGTAAAATCACCGGATCAACTCAGTGAACTGGTCAGTCATATGCCGCCGGATGCCTTTGCCGCCGCAGAAAAGAAAATTCAGCTATCCGAAAAAATCACCCGACTGAAAAACCGGCAAATCACGCTGTTCGGCTGATATCAGTAACTGATCGACGCCAGCAGGTCATCAATATTTTCGATCACTTCACGGCTGGCTTCTTCCATAGCCGTTAAATGCAGCTCCTCATCATGAAGTGAGCCCTGAGCCCTGGCTTCCAGCGCCAGACGCCCGGAAAGATGTACCAGCCGGTGCGGCCTTTCCAGCTTCCGGTAGGCATCATGGCCGGTAAACCGCTGTCCGTCGTCCGCGTAATACCATTTGCCGAGACGGCACTGTGTGTGGTCGTTAACCGATAAATCCGCGTTTCCGTCCAGCAGGCGGCGGTAGATATCCCCTTTCCAGATAACGTGATCCAGCTTGACGGTATTGAGAAACTGCTGAACCGCCACAAACCGGATGATCGCTTCCATCCGCGAGGAACTGGTGATCATATTCTGTAAGCGATCCTCGGCCTGCACCGCGATATTGCGGATGCTGCTCACCAGCTTCTGGTTATCTTCCGCATCCGTATAAATCGCTTTGGCATGTGATTTTATTTTGCCGGTAAAGGCAGTGATATTGACAGCTTCATCCTGAATTTCACCGGATAACTGTTTTATCTCGCGGGCAATCACTGAAAACCCGGCTCCCCGGCTGCCGACATGAGACGCTTCAATCGCCGAGTTAACCGCCAGCAGATTAGTCTGGTTGGCAAGGCGTTCGATATTATTAATGTTCTGATTAATCTGTCCCAGCACAGAGACCAGTTTTTGCGTGTAATCAAGCCCCTTATCCGCGTGCTCACTGATATCATCCAGCACACTGCACAGCTCCTGCATATAGCGGCGTGTTTCGCTGTTATGCAGCGCGATTTCATCCAGTGTGCCCTGCTCCCCGGCAAGCCGGGTGCCGGAATCCAGCAGGGAGTTGCGGATAATCTCTATCGTCGCGATCCCATCCAGCAAATGACGGCACAAAATTTCACCGTGATAGTGCTGCTGTTCATCCGTATTTCCCGTTATCACGTGCTCTGACGGTGCCGGATAAACCGCCGGTTCCTCCCAGAAGACAACGGGCTGTTTTTTTTGTAAAAACATCCATTTTTTCATTATATTCAGCATGTTAATTCCGGTTAAGACAGATAATACAACTCAGGGAAATAGCGCGGATTGCCGCCGGGGTCACATTGACTATCGGCGGAAAAAACAGAGGCTTTATGCAGATGGCGGGGAGTGATAAAAACGGCAGCGGATTTTAATAACCCGCTGCCGGAGAGTGAAAACAGCGATGTTACAGGAAGACGAAGAATAACATACCGACGATGGCACCGGTGGTGCCGAGGATGGTTTCCATCAGCGTCCAGGTTTTCAGGGTTTGTGCTTCCGTCGCCCCGGTAAATTTCCCGAACAGCCAGAAACCGGAGTCGTTCACATGGCTCAGTACAATAGAGCCGCCCGCGATACAAACAGAGAGAGCAGCCAGCTGTGCGCCGGAATAGCCCAGCTCACCGATAACCGGCAGCACCAGACCAACGGTGGTCAGACAGGCAACGGTTGCAGAGCCCTGGATCACACGGACGGCAGCGGAGAGAACAAAACAGGCAGCCGCAATCGGCAGCCCCGCACCAATCAGGGATTCACCCAGTGCCGGACCCACACCGGAATCCACCAGCACCTGTTTGAACACACCACCGGCACCGGTCACCAGCAGGATAATCCCGGCCGGCTGAATAGCGGCAGAGCAGATTTCCATGACTTTATTGCGGCTCATGCCACGGCGGATTGCCAGGCCATAAATCGCCACCAGACAGGCAATCAGGATCGCCAGGAACGGGTGTCCGATAAACACCAGCCAGGCGTGCAGTTTTGAATCCGGATCCACCATCGGCGCGGCAATGGTTTTCAGACCGACCAGCACCAGCGGGAACAGTACCAGCGCCAGGCTCAGGCCGAACGACGGCATTTTACTCTGCCCGATGCTCGGTTCAGTCAAATCTTCCGGCAACTCCAGGGTGACAAACTTACTGATAAAGTTACCGAACAGCGGGCCTGCCAGGATCATGCCGGGGATCGCCGCACACAGGCCGATCAGGATCATCCAGCCGAAATCCGCATCCATCTGGTCTGCCAGCAGCATCGGGGTCGGTCCCGGCAGCAGGAAGCAGGCCGCCGCCGCCACACCGGCAAACAGCGGGATAGCCAGGCGCACCACATTACCGCCGGTCCGGCGGGCAACGGCGAAAACCACGCCGATCAGCAGCACAATCGCCACATCAAAGAACAGCGGCAGCGCACAGATAAGCCCGGCGATCCCCAGCGCGTAGTGCGCCCGTTTTTCACCGAAGGCGTTAAGCAGCTTCACGGCTATCTGGTCGAGTGCGCCGGTTTCATGCAGGATTTTGCCGAACATCGCCCCGAGCGCGACCACTATCGCCAGGAAACCAAGTGTGCCGCCCATACCGTTTTGCATGGTCTGTGTGATCTGCTCCAGCGGCATGCCGGAGAACAGCCCCGCGCCGATAGCCACAATCATCAGCGCCACAAAGGCGTGCAGCCGTGCGACCATCACCAGGAACAGCAGCAGTAATACCGACCCGGCGGCAGTTAACACCAGAGTTAATGTTGTCATGACTGACCTCCGGAAACCTGTCTGATAATCTGAACCGCGCCCGCAATCACATCCTCAAGCGGCGGCTGAATGTCCAGCACCTGCACATCCGGCTCTGCGGCAGTGTCCGGTGCTTCTAAGGTATCGAACTGAGTGATCAGCATTTCCGGTTTGAAGAAATGCCCTTTGCGGGCTTTCAGGCGGCTTTCGATCAGATCAAAATCCCCTTTCAGCCAGATAAATGACAGGTTTTTGTTCTGACGGCGCAGGATATCGCGGTAGCTTTTTTTCAGGGCCGAACAGACAATCACCGAAAGCTCATTGGTCCGCTGCATAGCAAAAATCGCGTCATTGATGGCTTTCAGCCACGGTTCGCGATCGGCATCATTCAGCGGGTGCCCGGCCGCCATTTTTTCGATATTGGCACGCGGATGCAGGTAATCCCCGTCCAGAAAGGCCGCATTCAGCCCGGTTGCAACCCCGTTAGCCACAGCGGATTTTCCGCAGCCGGAAACCCCCATCAAAACAAAGGCGTGATGTGGTTTTTGGCTATCACTCATAACAATTCCTCTTATGCGGTCATTATCACCGGATATGTTACCGGTAACTATTACCGGTAACATTACCAACGGATATGGTTACAATGCAATCAAACACTGTTTTCAGATGAATAAATTGTGACAGTTATCTCAAACGAAATACCTGTCACTTCAGGAAGGGCCGGGAGCCGTTAAATACTCTCTCCCGGTAATAATTCGAAGCCGACATTCACTATCTGCTGAGGCGGCAGTTCACCGCGCAGACGCGCCAGCAGCACTTCTGCCGCACGGCGGCCCATCAGGTCACGCGGTGTGAGAACACTTGCCAGTTTCGGGGTCATCACACGACCGACATCATGGCCGTGGAACCCGGCAACCGCCAGATCCTGCGGAATGCGGATCCCGAGACGCTGACACTCAAAAATAGCACCGATCGCAAGGTCATCGTTGGTACAAAACAGCCCGTCAGCATCCGGATAATCGGCTCTGACCTGGTGCAGTTGTCTCGCCCCCAGCGAATAGGATGAACTTTCCTGCGTCATCACATTGCCCGGTTCAAGCCCGGCGTCCCGCATGGCCTGTTCATAACCCTGAAGGCGCATGAATGTCCGTTCGTCATGACGTGCGCCGAGGTAAATCACACGGCGGCAGCCGCGTGTAATCATGGCCTGTGTCATTTCAAATGCAGCGAGCCGGTTATCCAGCCCGACGGCGGAATCATAGCAGGGAGAGACGCTATCCATCAGCTCAACCACCGGAATGCCGGCGGTAGCCAGCATTTTCAGGGTGCGCGGGGTATGGGTACGTTCGGCCAGGATCAGGCCGTCAATATTGTAGGACAACAGGGAGACCAGGCGATCTTCTTCTTTCTCCGCCTGATAGCCGTAGTGCGCCAGCATCGTCTGATACCCGGCGGCATCCGTCACGGTTTCGATACCGCGGATCACTTCCGCAAACACCTGGTTGGTCAGCGAGGGCAGCAGCACGCCGATAGCCCGGCTGGTGGCGTTGGATAAAATATCCGGCACCCGGTTCGGAATATACCCCAGTTCATCGAGGGTACGGGCAATGGTGCCGCGCAGTTTTTCGGAAACCTGTTCAGGGTTACGCAAAAAGCGGCTGATAGTCATTTTGGTTACACCAACGCGGTCAGCCACGTCCTGTAACGAAGGGCGTTTTTTCTTCATAGTGCTTATCTTAATACAGACTGGTCTGTGTGTCGTCATATCCCGCCAAAAGAGGCCGTAGTTATACCGTATTCCACCCGGAATTTTACCTTGTTTTGACTTACTTCCCTATTTACCGCTGATTTTATTGACTCACCTCATGCTCTGCGCTAACGTCCCGCTGTATAACAATACATATAACGATAACGACGACTGATCACGATGACACTTAACCGCCTCTGTTCCGGATTTCTTTTCTGCTGCGCACTACTGTTCACTTTCCCGGCATTGTCAGCCGCTGCCGCGCCGGAAACTGCCTCTCAGGTCTTTATTTATGGTCAGCTTCCGCCGCCGGAGGCCATTCACCGTGTGGTCAGCAGCGGCCCGCCGACTGATCAGCTGCTGTTTGCGGTCGCCCCGGAAAAACTGCCCGGCTTCGCCTCCCTGTCGGTAAAAAACAGCCCGTATTTTGCGCACCGCTGGCGCGCGCTGCCGGTCACCGGACGCCTCTCCGGACGCGGCAGTACCCTCTCTCCGGAAGCCCTGCTGGCACTGGCACCGGATGTGATTGTTGACAGCGGACTGACCGATGACACTTACCGCTCGCAGGCCGCCCGTTTCAGCCGCCAGACCGGTATTCCGTATATTCTGTTGTCCGGTAATCTGACACAAACGCCGGATCTGCTGCGTCAGGCCGGTGCATTGCTGGGGGAAGCAGAACGCACGGAACAACAGGCACAGCTGGCAGATAAATGGCTGCGGGATGCTGCCGCTTTTGCTGATCGTCAGACACACAACCGCCGTTTTTATCTGGCACGCGGTGCAAAAGGTCTGCAAACCGGCCTGCGCGGCTCCATTCACAGCGAAGCCCCGGAATTGCTGGGGTTTGAGAATGTCGCGGATGTCCCGGATATGCAGGGGCTGGCGGAAGTCTCTTTCGAGCAGTTACTGCAATGGAACCCGGATTTTATTATCGCCCAGGATGTCGTGACGTATGATGCGATTATGCAGGGTGAGGTCTGGCAGAGCCTGGATGCGGTGAAGAATAAGCAGGTCTTTTACTATGCCGGGCTGCCGTCCGGCTGGCTCGACAGCCCGCCGGGACTGAACCGGTTATTAGGGCTGCGCCGCCTTCAGGCACAGTTTGAACCGGAAAGTGCCGATCTGAAAGCAGACACCGGTTTATTTTTCAGCCTGTTTTATCACTCGCCGCTATCGGAGGCACAGATTAACAGTCTGTTATCTGCCCGATGACCACCTCCGCCAAAACCCTGTTACTGCTGGTGCTGCTGATGCTGATCACCGGCATTGCTCTGAATGTTGGTAAGTTCTCACTAACTCCGCAGCAGCTGTGGGACGTGGTGACAGCGAAAATCACCGGCAACAGCGGTGCGGATGATCCGGTGCTGAGCCGCGATATGACCGTCTTCTGGCAAATCCGCCTGCCACGCATTGCCGCCGCGCTGATCATCGGCGGCGGGCTGGCTATCGCCGGGGCAGCGTATCAGGGCATGTTCCGTAACCCGCTGGTTTCACCGGATATTCTGGGCGTTTCCGCCGGGGCGGGGGTTGGTGCGATCCTCGGGATTTTTGCCGGTCAGTCAATGCTTACTATCCAGCTGTTCGCCTTTACCGGCGGGCTGTGTGTGGTTGCCCTCGTCTATTCTGTCGCCCGGCTGGCCCGTCAGCATGATCCGGTACTGTCACTGGTGCTGGTCGGGATCGCCGTCAGCGCCCTGTGCGGCTCTGCCATTTCCCTGATGAAAATTCTGGCCGATCCCTATACCCAGCTGCCTGCCATGACCTTCTGGCTGCTCGGTGGTCTGTCCGCGATTTCACCCGATGATATTAAAACCACCGCCCCGCTGATTTTCGCCGGAATGGTGCCGCTTCTGCTGCTGCGCTGGCGCATGAACCTGCTCAGCCTGAGTGATGAGGAAGCCCGCACTCTCGGGCTGAATGTCACCGTGACGCGGCTGATTTTTATTGCTTCAGCCACCCTGATCACCGCCAGTGCGGTCTCCGTCGCGGGGATTATCGGCTGGCTCGGACTGATTGTCCCGCATATCACCCGTTTGTTAGTGGGTGCCAACTTCAGCCACCAGCTGCCGGTATCTCTGCTGATCGGTGCCATTATGCTGCTGCTGACAGACACGCTGGCACGCACCATTGCCCCGATTGAACTGCCGCTCGGCATTCTGACCTCTGCGGTCGGCGCACCTTTCTTTATTTTTCTGCTGTTGCAGACCCGGAGGAACGGATGAGCGATGTCCTGACCACCCGCGGCCTGGCAGTCGGCTACGGAGAGAAGTTAATACTCACTGACATCAATCTGCAATTGCATCAGGGAGAAATTATTTGTCTGCTCGGTGCCAATGGCTGCGGTAAAACCACTCTGATGAAAACCCTGCTCGGCCTGTTACCGCCGAAAGCCGGGGAAATCCGCATTGATAACACACCGCTGCGTGACTGGAGCGCCGCCGCACTCGCCCGCCGCGTTGCCTATGTACCGCAGGCACACAACATGCCGTTTTCTTTCCGTGTGGCGGATATGGTTGCTCTCGGACGCAGCGCCCATCTCTCTCTGTTTGCCGCCCCCGGACGCGCCGAACGGCAGATGGCAGAGCAGGAACTGGCCCACCTGGGGATCGCCCATCTGGCACAACGCGCCTATTCCCGCCTGAGCGGCGGGGAAAAACAGCTGGTGCTGATTGCCCGCGCCCTGGTACAACAGCCGGGGCTGCTGATTATGGATGAACCGGCGGCCAGCCTCGATTTCGGCAATCAGATAAAATTACTGAATAAGATAGAACAATTACGTGAGAGAGGGATCACCGTGCTGATGTCCACCCACCACCCGCAGCATGCGGCCGCCGTGGCGGACAGTATCGTAATGCTCAGCAAAGACGGCCCCGCCTGCCAGGATAAACCTGCTGCGCTGCTCACACCGGAAACCCTGGCGGCACTCTATCATGTGACACCAGAACATATTGCTGCGCACTTTGCGCAGCCAGCTTATAAGGGATGATCATGACTATTGATGATATCGATTTCGCACAACTCTACCGCGACCATCTCGCACAGGCCGAACGCACCCGCAAAGATCCGGAACACTGGGATAAACGTGCGGAGAAAATGGCACAAAACTGTGCGAACCCCGCCGATCCGTACCTGATCCGCTTTAAAGAGATTGTCGATACCACCGGCGCAAAAACCCTGCTGGATGTCGGCTGCGGGCCGGGCTCTGTCGCGTTACAGCTGGCGGACAGCTTTGAGCAGGTCACCGGCATTGATTACAGCGAAGGAATGCTGAAAGTTGCCCGTCAGCGGGCAGAGACTCAGGGCTGTTCACACGTCACTTTCCGCCACTGCGCCTGGGAAGATGACTGGTCAGCCCTGCCGCCGTGCGATATCGCAGTGGCCTCCCGCTCCACGCTGGTGATGGATTTACAGGCCGCGCTGCTGAAACTGAACCGCCATGCACGGCTGCGGGTTTACACCACTCACACTGTCAGCCCGACATTTGTCGATATCCGCGTGATCCGCGCCATCGGGCGCACGCCGGTCACGCTGCCGACCTATATTTACGCGGTGAATATCCTCAACCAGCTTGGTATTCATCCCGATGTGGAATTTATCCGCAGCCCGAACTGCCAGAGCCGCGACAATATGACCTTTGAGCAGTTTGCCGAAGGGGTGGTCTGGTCGCTGGGACAGCTTGATGACCATGAAATGACGCTGCTGCGCCGCTATTACGACCAACAGGCGGCAGACGGCCTGCCGGTGGTACCCGCCACCCGCGACTGGGCCATGGTTTCCTGGAATGTGGTACCGGAATCGGCCCTGCTGCTGCCGGGAGGCCGGAAGTGATCTACTACAGTGATGCCTTTCTGGACAGCCTCCTGCTGGAAGACATTCATTACGGCGATCTCACCACCCGCGCACTCGGCATCGGCGCACAGAGCGGGGAAATGCACTTTTCCCGCAAGCAGGCCGGTTATGTCAGCGGGCTGACATTGGGTCAGAAATTACTGGAAAAACTCGGCTTACAGACACAATTACACGCGAACGACGGCGATCATACCGAAGCCGGTACCCTGTTACTGACCGCAACCGGTCGCGCGGAAGCGCTGCATCAGGGCTGGAAGATGGTCCAGAATGTAATTGAGTGGAGCAGCGGCGTGACACAGATGACCCGCTGCATGGTGGATACCCTTCGTCAGTATCAGCCGGACGCACAGCTGGCCTGCACCCGTAAAAATATCCCCGGCACCAAACTGCTGGCAACCGCAGCTGTACTGGCCGGAAAAGGCATCATCCACCGTCAGGGCTGCGCGGAAACTATCCTGCTGTTTGCCAATCACCGCCGTTTCCTGGCAGAGCCGGAAAACTGGTGTGCGGCGATTGCCGCATTGCGCCGTGAAGCGCCGGAAAAGACCATTATTGCCGAGGCGGATAACCCGGATGAAGCTTATCAGGCGCTGAAAGGCTGCCCGGATGTGCTGCAGCTGGATAAATTCAGTCCTGATGATATCCGCCGTCTCGTTAAAGATGCGGCGGTGCTGGCACCGGGCTGCACACTGTCGGTTGCCGGCGGACTGAATGCAGAAACCATCGGGCAGTATGCGGATACCGGCGTGAAGCTGTTTGTCACGTCTGCGCCGTATTATGCGTCCCCTGCGGACATTAAAGTCCGGTTATATCCGCGCTGACGGAAAACCGCACAACCTTATAGTGAGTTAAGGGATAAACCGGTCAGGTCACTGAACCGGCCATTTTATCCTTTTGTCTGGCAAGTCGTTATATAAATAAATACATATCGGTAACAGGAAAAATAATAATGAAACGAACTCTACTCTGCTCAGCAATTCTGCTGGCAACCGCGCCTGCGGTACAGGCAGAAAGCACAGATATTCTGACCGTCTGGGGCAGCCCGGTGGCCTCTAATCCGGATGTCATCACACAGCCGCAGATGCAGTCGCTGAACAAAACCAATGCGGCGACAGCGATCAGCACCATGCCGGGTGTGGTTCTCGAAAAATCAGGCAACCGTAATGAGCTGACGGTCAAAGTCCGTGGTTTTGACAGCCGCTAGGTGCCGGTATTCTTCGACGGCATCCCGACTTACGTCCCGTATGACGGCAACCTTGACCTCGGTCGCTTTATGACCAGCGAGCTGGAAAGTATTGAGGTGAGCAAAGGCTATACCTCGCTGTTACAGGGCCCGAACCTGATGGGCGGTGCAATCAACCTCACCACCGCCACCCCGAAAAAACCGTTTGAGGCCAATGTGGCATTCAGCCAGGGCTTCGCACGCGGCGCGGATAATGCCTATAACACCAGCGCCCGTGTCGGCGCACGCAACGATCTCGGTTTTATCCAGCTCAGCGGCAGCCAGTACAAACAGCGTTTCCTCGGCCTGCCGGGATCCGATGATGATAATGCCCTGGCGGGCAGCAACGGCCGCCGTACGCACTCCTCATCCGATGATAAACGCGGCATGGTGAAAGTAGGCTGGACCCCGCGTGAAACCGACCAGTATGTCTTTACTTATCTGAAGCAGGACGGCAGCAAAGACAGTGCGCCATCTGCTGATCCCGGAGCCAAGGGAAAATACAGCTGGTGGGAATGGCCGGATTACAACAAAGAGAGCTACTATTTCAACAGTACCACTCAACTGACAGACGGCGTAAATCTCCAGGGCCGCCTGTTCCATGACAAGTTTGAAAATACCCTGCTGATGTACCCGAAAAAGGGCAACCAGGTGGATTACAGCCGTTATGATGATTTCAGCAACGGCGCCTCTCTCCAGTTAGGGATCGACATGCGGGAAAATGATCTGCTGTCATTCTCCGCACACTGGAAAGATGATGTTCACCGTGCTCAGAAAGAGAAAGGCGGTGACTGGCTGCGTTATAAAGACCGCACCTACTCCGTGGCAACAGAGTATCAGTGGGCTGCCACTCAGGATTTAGATATTATCGGTGCCATCGGTTATGACTGGCGAGAAAGTCGTCAGGTAGATAAAGGTGCGGATGATAATGATCAGCACGCGTTTAACTGGGAAGTGATGTCAAAATACACCTTTGCCAACCAAGACAACGTGCGGTTCTCCGTGTCTGACCGCAGCCGCTTCCCGACACAGAAAGAGCGCTATACCACTGAAAAACCAAAAGACGGTTCGCTGGGTATCATTAACCCGAACCTGAAAGCCGAACGCGCACTGACCTTCGATTTAACCTATGAAGGGAATATCACTGATAAATGGGGCTACCAGGCCAGCATCTATCACAACCGCGTGGATGATGCGATCCTCGCACACACCGTGATTAAAAACGGTGACCGCTACTTCCAGAACCAGAACAGTGGCCGTGTGGATTACACCGGGCTGGATCTGGGCGTGAAAGGCGAAGTCAGTGACTGGCTGAAAACCGGGATCAACTACAGCTACATCCACAGTGATCCGAAAGATGTTGATCATGCGGAAGGACTGCCGAAGCATAAAATGTATGCCTGGGTAAAAGTCACACCGATCGAGCCGCTGACGATCACCCTGTCCGAAAAGTTCCGTGCCTGGAGCTATCAGTACAATGACAGTAATGAGAAAGTGGCCGGTTATGCTCTCACCGGACTGCGCGCGGATTATGACTTCGGTTACGGCATTTCCGTCAATGCCTCTGTTAATAACCTGTTTGATAAATCCTACGAGTACACCAACGGCTATATGGAAGAAGGCCGTAACTTCTGGCTGGGCGTGGAATACCGCTATTAATCAGCAGGACGCTTTTTGTGCAAAGCCCCCCGTTTCGGGGGGCTTTCTGTATTTTCAGACTGACGGAGAGAGTGCCATCCCGCCGCCCGCCGCTTCCCGGCGGTTGATCTGACGCAGCAGGAACGTTGCCACCACACCCAACAGCGCACAGGCGACCGAGAGCATAAAGATATAGCTGTAGCCGGTTTCACCGTATTTATCCAGCCAGTAGCCGGCCACGGAATAATAGAATGCATCCGGGGAAAAGCCGATAAAGGAGGCAAAACCCACCACCGCACCGGTGGTTTTCATCGGGATTTTCGATTCTGCGACTGAGGCAAAATAGATACCACGGAAGGCAAACAGTAACGCACTCAGTACCACCATATTCACCACCGCAAACCACATAAAGGCATTACCTTTCGGGATCACGAGGAACAGAGCACAGTTCACCGCCATGATGATAAAGCCGACAAACATCACGCTGATAGATGATCCGACTTTATCCGTCACGATCCCCGCCACCGGAGAGGCTACCATTTTGATCACATAGGTACGGATAATCGACAGCGCCGTCACCAGGGTAATCGGTACCACATACACCTGTGACAGGTACGGGCTGAGATACGTCAGGCTGGAGAACACCACATAGGTGGAGAAAATAATCAGCCCGATCAGCCACGCTTTCGGCATGGTCACCACACTCATCAGCGAACGGAATGTGGTTTTCTCTTCCGGTTCCCCGCTGTCAGCGGCACTGCTGCGGTGTGCGATCAGGAAGAACAGCAGCACGCCACACATTACGGAAGCACCGGAGTAAAGCCAGACCACATAACGGAAACCGATAGCCGCCTCGGCGAATTTGCCGAAGAAATAGAGGCCGACGAACGAAATCAGCGTGCCGGATACACCGGATAATCCTTCATAAAACCCGAAGATCCGCCCCTGCTCTTTTTCCGTACCCTGCATCCGCACCACTTTGATCGATGCGGCGAAGAACGTCAGGATCGTCGTGACACCCCACAGAATGTGGATCAGCAGGATCGTGTTATACGACGGGAAGGTCGCAAACCAGAATCCCAGTGACCCGGAGGCGATCAGCGAGAAAGTGATCAGGTTGCGCAGTGAAAAACGATCCGCAAACCAGCCGCCGAAGAAGTAGGAAAACATACCGATCAAACCATACAGACTGAGCAGGTTACCGATCTCAATGTGTGTCAGTCCCAGCGCCTGCTGCATCGGATCATAGAACGAAGACTTCAGGTAAGGCAGGCTGTACATTGCGGTGGTACCGAATGCCAGCAGAAAAAGAATCAGCATCCGTCTGACACGGGATTGATTTGCCATGTGATTTGCCATAATGATTATCTCTTTTTATCAGCCGTGAACTGCATCCAGG
Source organism: Morganella sp. GD04133 (assembly GCF_029835375.1). Classification (NCBI taxonomy): domain Bacteria; kingdom Pseudomonadati; phylum Pseudomonadota; class Gammaproteobacteria; order Enterobacterales; family Morganellaceae; genus Morganella; species Morganella sp. GD04133. The sequence continues at coordinate 87,717 of NZ_JAODZS010000005.1, forward strand.
GCCTGGCGGAAATCCGCAATAATGTCTTTTGCTGATTCAAGTCCGACAGCAATACGGATCAGGTTTTCGCCGTTCATCTGAACCAGGGTGTGTTCTTCGCCCAGGCTGGTGGCAATGGTGGTCAGTTTCAGGGAGTTCACAAATTTGCGGCTCACCTGGTCGCGGGTCAGGCCGTGAATATCCTCTTTCAGACGGAAAGAAACGATACCGCCGCCAAGGCCGTTCATCTGAGACTGACACAGTTGATAATGCGGATGGTTTTTCAGTGCCGGGTAGCGGACTTCTTCAATCTCACTCTGAGATGTCAGGAACTCCGCCAGCGCCAGGCCGTTTTCACAGTGTTTTTTCATGCGCATATCGAGGGTTTTCATCCCGCGCATAATCATCCAGGCGTTGTTCGGTGCCAGCGCCGCACCGGTAAAGCAGCATAATCCCGGCCATTTGATCAGCTCGATCAGCTCACGTGAGCCGATAACCGCGCCGCCCAGCGTATCGCCGTGACCGTTCATAAACTTGGTCAGGCTGTGAACCACCAGATCCGCACCCAGTTCCAGCGGGCGTTGCAGGATCGGCGTACAGAAGGTGCTGTCAACAATCAGCAGGCTTTTGTTCTGATGGGCAATGTCCGCCACCGCGCGGATATCCACCAGCGCCAGAGACGGATTCAGCGGGCTTTCCACATACACGATCTTTGTCGCCGGTTTCATGGCAGCGCGGATATTGTCGCTGTTCGTGGCATCAACAAAGGTGATTTCCACACCGAATTTTGCCAGCAGTTCAGTCATCAGCAGGCGGGTGTGGGAGAAGATCCCGTCAGCACTGACAATATGATCGCCGGTTTTCACCAGTGACAGCAGGGTTGAGGCAATTGCCCCCATACCGGATGCGCTGACAATCGCGCTGTCCGCCCCTTCCAGCATCGCCAGTTTGCTTTCCAGCTCGGTCAGGTTCGGGTTGCACTCGCGGCTGTAGACATAGCCCCATGTCCGGCACAATTCTTCGAAATGCTCCACAGAATGCGCCGCAAATGTGGCGGTCTGGTAGATAGGACTGGCCAGCGCGCCGGTGGCCGGATCCGGTGAATGACCCTGGTGGATCAGTTTGGTTTCCAAATCATAATCAGTATTTTTTTGCACAACAGACTCCTCATGAGATCAGCATTCTGATCCGCATGTCATCATTTATTATCATTAGTGAGTTCGGGTTGCTGATTCAGGATCAGCGGGGGTAATAGTGTGGCGGTAACGACCTTTTTAACCATTGCTGTAATGTGGATAACTATAGACTCTCCAGTTACTATAGAGTCAATTCAGAGATAGTAGATATGCATCACAAAACGGGTAATTATACGGTGGATAAAAGCAAAACAGGCTGAGGAATATCAGCCTGTTTCTGTATTGAAAGCATTTATACCTGTAGCAGAAGGAGAGTTTTATACCAGGCAGCGGGTATCAATTTCACGCCGTTTCACTTTAATCTGGATTTCCGTCAGCAGCTGACGCTGATCATTGGTGGAAAGCGGGTCAATCACCGGGATTTCATACATCATGTCATCCACCGGAATGCGTTTGTATTCCGCATAGTCCGTCAGCGCTTTAAATGCTGCCGTATTTTCGCTGTAAGGCCCCTGATACATCAGGCAGATAAATTCACCGTCGGGAATTTCTGTAATTTTATCCTGCACCTGCGGATTAAACAGGTCGCGCTCAACAATCACAAAACTGTTCAGATAATGCACCTGCTGTGTGGCCAGAAATTCCTCACGGGAGACCAGTCCACTGACGCCGCCGTAGAAAATAGAAATGTTTTCCTCGAGGATATTGGCAATCTGCCGCCGCGAGAATTCCATGGTCTCCTCAAAGCTCAGACCCGGCTCATAATTCATCGATAAAATATGACGGCGCGGAATATAACGGCGGGTAATTTTGCCGATGCTCTCAGTATCAATCCCTTTTTCCAGGGTCTCTTTTTTGGTGGAGAGGACTTTTTTAATCAGCTCGAGCTCGCGGATTTTCTCATCCACCACGGAAATTTTCCGGGTCAGCAGGCTGAGGATCTGCGTATCACTGTCTTCCAGGCGGTGTTTGATCTCTTTCAGCGGCATACCGAGATATTTCAGATATTTAATAATATCCAGCTGAGAAAACTGATCGATCGTGTAATAGCGGTAGTTACTTTCCTGGTCGACATACACCGGGCGGAACAGCCCCAGCTGGTCATAATAACGCAGTGTCTGAATGCTGATTTTATGGAGCTTTGCCATCTCACCGATGGAAAAATATTTCGCCATATTGTGCCGCCTCTGATGACCTTCTCAGGAATTAACCGGCGGCACAATAACGGAAACAAGGGGGATGACGCAAGGCGTCAGATCACACTCCCGGCGGTTCGCGGGAGACACTGTTGCGTTCCATATAGAGTGTCCTGCTCGGGAAAGCAAAGTCCGCACCGTTGCGGTGTACGATATCAATAATCTTCAGATACACCGCCTGCTGTGCCGCCAGCCACTCCGCCCAGACCGTGGTTTTGGTAAAGCAGTACACCATGATATTGAGGGCAGAATCACCGAATTCATCAAAATAGACCAGTAATGTCTGGTGCTGATCAATACTGCTCTCCGCTTTCAGCATAGCCCGTATTTCACTGACAATCTGCGAAATCTTCTCCGCATCCTCATAGCGCAGCCCGATGGTGGTTTTGATCCGCCGGTTAGTCATGCGTCCCGGGTTTTCCACACTGATGGAGGAGAACAGCGAGTTCGGTATATAGAGCGGACGGTGGTCGAAGGTAATGATTTTGGTGATACGCCAGCCGATTTCCACCACCGTGCCCTCAATCTGCCGGTCAGGTGAGCTGACCCAGTCACCGATTTTAAACGGACGGTCAAAATAGAGCATGATGCCGGAAAAGAGGTTGCTGAGAATATCTTTCCCCGCCATACCGATAGCAATACCGCCGATACCGCCGAAGGTCAGCAGGCCGGACAGGCTCATGCCGAAGTGTTCGCCGTAAAACAGGAACACCACGATCACAATCAGGATTTTCAGCACGCGGGAAACAATATGCGCCGACGTGATATCGCTGCCGCGTTTGATCTGCGCGGCGGCCAGGCGGTTTATCATCAGGAACAGCTTGCGGATCAGCATCAGCACGATCAGTGTGGTGCAGATCATCCCGACCGTATCTGCGGTGATAAAGCGCCACTGAAAATGGTCAATTCCCTGCTCAACAAAATCGCCAAGGATAATCACCCCCAGCGCCCACATGATAAACTGGGAAACATGCACTAATGTGGCATGCTCGCCCTTTTCCCGTTTGCGGTTATAAATCATCAGCCCGCCGGAACCGAGCAGACACAGCACCAGCACAATCAGGCTGAGCACATTATTGGAGAGAAACTCTTCGGTAATCACGATAACTCCTTAGTATTATCCTCTCCTTCTAACGGATTTTGCCCGGAAACTCAATTTATCCCGCCGTAAATTCCTCATCATCCACCGGACGGTTCAGAATCTGGGCACCGGCTCCCAGAGCGCCGAGCTTATCTTCCGGGTTACGCAGCGGACAATCGGTCAGAGACAGACAACCGCAACCGATACATTTATCAAATTCATCCCGCAGCCGGGTGAGGCGGGTGATCTTCTCATCCAGATAACGGCGCACCCGTGACGACAGAATGCGCCACTGTTCTGATGTCAGCTTACTGTTGACCGGAAACTGGCTGAGCACCGCCTGAATCTCTTTCAGCGGAATCCCGGTACTCTGCGCCGCCTTGATAAACGCCACATAGCGCAGCACCACCGACGGGTAACGCCGCTGGTTTCCCTGATTGCGGGTACTGGTGATCAGCCCTTTTTCCTCATAAAAATGCAGCGCGGAGACGGTCACACCGCTCCGTTTAGCCACTTCCCCCACCGTCAGCACCCGGGCGGAATCGATCGGTTTTCCGGCATTTTTCATGGTGAATGTTCCTTTCGTGTTATTCCGGCATCCGGAGTGTTGACCTCAACTTAACCTGAGGTTTTATAGTCCGACGGCATTCCGGTGTCAAATATCCCGGTTCTTTTTATTTTTTAATGCCGTTTTATGGCTTTTTGTAAGGGGTGACAGTGATGAAGAAAAAGTATGTGATCGGTTCCGCGGCTGCCGCGGTGATCCTGGCCGGTGCAGCCGGTACTTATGTAATGGCCTCCGGGCAGGATGATACCGCGGACGGACAGTATGTTATGCCGCCGGTACAGGTTGCGCTGGCACCGGTTGAGGAAACCGGGCTGAACCGGACACTGGCCGGGGTCGGAGAACTGGAGGCCGCCCGCCAAGTACTGGTGGCACCGGAAACTGCGGGGCGTATTACGGCTATCCGTTTTGTCTCCGGTGATACAGTCAAAGAAGGTCAGCCGCTGGTGCAGCTCAATGATGCTATCGAACAGGGAGAGCTCGCGAAACTGCAGGCACAGCTGCGCAATACCGAGCAGCTTCATAACCGGACCACACAATTATTCAGTAAAAATATGGTGGCTGCCGCCCAGGTGGATAATACCCGCGCAGAACGGGATATGGCACGGGGGGCTATCCGGCAGACACAGGCGCAGATCGCACAAAAAACAATCCGTGCGCCTTTCTCCGGCACACTCGGGATACGTCAGGTTCATGAAGGTCAGTATGTTCAGGCAGGTGATCCTGTCGTCAGTCTGATCAACGCCGACACACTGAAAATCAACTTTTCACTGGATGAGCAGGCTGTTCCTCAGCTCTATACCGGGCAGCCGGTCACCGTGCTGGCAGATGCCTGGCCGGGTGAGACTTTCTCCGCAAAAATTGTGGCCGTCGATCCCCTGATCGATAAATCCCGGACAGTGCGGGTTCAGGCGGAACTGCCGAACCATGACGGCAGACTGAAAGCCGGTATGTATGCAGGCGTGCAGGTTTCGCAGAAAGAAGCCTCCAGGGTACTTGCGGTGCCGGAAACTGCGGTAACTTACAGTGCCTACGGCGATACGGTGTTTGTGGCTCAGAAAAGTGAGGATAACCGGCTGATTGCCCGCCGTACTGCGGTCAAAACCGGGAAACGCTGGGACGGCAAAACAGAAATTACGGAAGGGCTGACCGCCGGTATGCAGGTAGTGACATCCGGCCAGCTCCGGTTATCTGACGGCAGCCCCATTATACAGAGTGACAACGACACGCTGGCTGCCGCGCAGACAACCGCATCCCGGAGGAAGTGATGACTTTTACTGATATTTTTGTCAGACGTCCGGTGCTGGCGCTGGTTGTCAGCGCCCTGATTGTGCTGCTCGGGCTGTTTGCATTAAGTAAATTGCCGATCCGTCAGTATCCGATGCTGCAAAGCTCGGCTATCACCATCACCACCAGCTATCCGGGAGCATCCGCTGAGCTGATACAGGGTTTCGTTACCCAGCCGATTGCTCAGTCTGTCTCTTCCGTGGAGGGGGTGGACTACCTCACCTCCTCTTCTGTACAGGGGCAAAGTACCGTGACCGTACGGATGGAACTGAACCGTGATCCGACGGCAGCCCTTGCCCAGGCAATGGCCAAGGTAAACCAGGTACGCTATAAACTGCCGGAGCAGGCATATGATCCGGTGATTGAATTATCATCCGGGGAATCCACGGCGGTCGCCTATATCGGTTTTTCCGGCGGTGATATCGGACTGCCGGCGCTGACTGACTATCTTTCCCGTGTGGTTGAACCGCAGTTCTCTGCGATTGAGGGAGTATCCAAAGTACAGGTTTTCGGCGGACAGACGCTGGCAATGCGGCTGTGGCTGGATGCGGAACGCCTTGCCGGACGCGGCCTGACAGCGGCTGATGTTGCGGATGCCGTACGGCGCAATAACTACCAGGCGGCTCCCGGCAAGGTCAAAGGCGAGTTTGTGATAGCCAACGTATATGTGAATACCGATCTGACCAGCGTCGATGAGTTCCGCGACATGGTGATCCACAGTGACGGCAACGGTCTGGTCCGGCTGAAAGATGTGGCAACCGTCGAACTCGGTGCGGCATCAGCCGAAACCAGCGGCCTGATGAACGGCGAATCTGCGATTTATCTGGGTCTTTTCTCCACGCCGTCCGGTAACCCGCTGGTCATTGTTGACGGTATGAAAAAGTTACTGCCGGGGATCGAAAAAACGCTGCCGCCGGGTGTAAAGGCAGAGATGGCCTTTGAAACCGCCCGTTTTATTGAAGCCTCCATTGATCAGGTAATGCAGACACTGCTGGAAGCGCTGGCGATCGTGATCGCGGTGATCTTCCTGTGTCTCGGCTCCCTGCGCAGTGTGCTGATCCCGGTACTGGCGATCCCGCTCTCCATGCTGGGCGCGGCAATTATCATGCTGGCGGCCGGTTTCAGTATTAACCTGCTGACATTGCTGGCGATGGTGCTTGCTATCGGCCTTGTGGTGGATGATGCCATCGTGGTGGTGGAAAACGTCCACCGCCATATTGAGGAAGGTAAATCACCGGTGCTGGCGGCGCTGATCGGTGCCCGTGAAGTTGCGGGACCGGTCATTGCCATGACCATTACTCTCGCGGCAGTCTATGCGCCAATCGGTCTGATGTCCGGACTGACCGGCGCACTGTTCAGAGAGTTTGCCCTGACACTTGCCGGTGCTGTGATTGTTTCCGGTATTGTCGCGCTGACGCTGTCACCGGTCATGAGTTCCTTTATGCTGAACGCCGGACAGAATGAAGGCCGGATGGCGGCGGGTGCAGAGTATGTTTTCAGCTCACTGGCTGCGGGCTACGGCCGGCTCCTGAATTTTTTACTCGATCACCGCCGGATCACCGGCCTGTTTGCTGTCGCCGTCTGTATCAGCCTGCCGCTGCTTTACCAGCAGGCACAGCAGGAGCTGGCACCGGCAGAAGATCAGGCCAGTATTCTGACCGCCGTCAAAGCACCGCAGCATGCCAATCTCGCCTATGCCGAGCGTTTTAACCAGCGGCTGCATGAGGTCATGATGACACTGCCGGAAAGTGACAGCACGTGGATTATCAACGGCACGGATGGCCCGTCTGCCAGTTTCGGCGGGATCAACCTGTCTGACTGGTCAGCCCGTACCACATCCGCAGCACAGGTTCAGCAGTCACTGCAACAGGCGGTCAGTGAAATAGAAGGCAGTCAGATATTTGTCTTCCAGCTGCCGCCGCTGCCGGGGTCAGCCGGTGGCCTGCCGGTGCAGATGGTACTGCGCAGCCCGCTGGGTTATCCGGTACTGTATCAGGCGATGGAGGACATCAAACAGCAGGCTCGGGAGAGTGGTTTATTTATGGTAGTTGACAGTGATCTCGATTACAACAACCCGGTCGTGCAGGTGAAGATCAACCGTGAAAAAGCGAATAGTCTGGGGATCCGCATGAGTGATATCGGCGAATCACTGAATCTGCTGGTCGGGGAGAACTATATTAACCGCTTCGCGATGGATGGCCGTTCCTATGATGTCATTCCGCAGAGCACCCGCGAACAGCGCCTGACACCGCAGGCACTGGAGCGCCAGTATGTGCGTACCCGGGATAATCAGCTGATCCCGCTTTCTGCCATTGTGACAATCAGCACCACGGTCGAACCGAATAAACTGACCCAGTTTGATCAGCAGAATGCGGCTGTTTTTCAGGCAATACCGGCCCCCGGTGTCACGCTGGGTGAGGCGGTGAATTTCCTGGAGCAGGCCGGACAGGCGCTGCCGGCCGGGTTCAGTTATGACTGGCAGTCAGACGCCCGGCAGTTCAGACAGGAAGGAAATACGCTGATGTTTGCTTTCGCGGCGGCACTTATCATTATTTATCTGGTGCTGGCTGCACAGTATGAGAGCCTGACAGATCCGCTGATTATTCTGATCACCGTGCCGTTGTCGGTTTGCGGTGCCCTGCTGCCGCTGGCACTCGGCTATGCGACACTCAATATTTATACACAGATAGGATTGGTGACATTGATCGGGCTTATCAGTAAGCACGGTATTCTGATGGTGGAATTTGCCAATGAACTCCAGATGCATGAAAAGCTTGATCGCCGTCAGGCCATTATCCGCGCCGCACAGATACGTCTGCGTCCGGTACTGATGACCACGGCCGCCATGGTGATAGGGCTTATCCCGCTGCTGTTTGCTTCCGGTGCCGGTGCCAACAGCCGTTTCGGTCTGGGTGTGGTAATTGTATCAGGGATGATGGTCGGAACACTCTTTACTCTGTTTGTTCTGCCGGCCGTCTACACCCGGCTCGCCCGTGATCATTCCGGTATGAATGCCACGGAACGCAGCCGGGCATTACAGGCCGCAGAGAAAGCGCTGAAACAAGGCCTGTAAACCGGCTGATTAATACAGAAAAGGGATAACTGAACGGTTATCCCTTTTTATTTATTTAAACTGCACATCCGGAACTGTTGTGACTTCTGCTTCGTTTTCGACGCTGAAGTTGGGTTTAGCGGTGTATCCCATATAGTTTGCAATAATCACGGCCGGGAATTTCCGGATAGTGGTGTTGTATTCACGGACGCTTTCGATATAGCGGCCGCGCGCAACGGCGATCCGGTTTTCGCTGCCTTCCAGTTGTACCATTAAGTCGCTGTAGAGTGCGTTACTTTTCAGATCCGGATAGCGTTCTGATACTGCCAGCAGACGGGAGAGCGAGGAGCCGAGTTCAGTCTGCGCCTGCTGGAATTTGGCGAGCAGTGCCGGGTCATTCAGGTCAGTGACATTGATATTCATCTGTCCGACTTTTGCCCGTGCATTCACCACATCCTGCAAGACCTGACGTTCAAAGTCAGAGGAAGCCTGCACGGTTTTCACCAGGTTCGGGATCAGATCCGCGCGGCGTTTGTACTGGTTGAGCATTTCAGAGGCGGAGGCGGTCACCGCTTCGTCCTGTGTCTGGATGCTGTTGTAATTGGAGACCAGCAGTACGCCGACCAGCACCACCACACCCAGTAATCCGATAATCAGTTGTTTCATCGTATTTTCCTTATCTCAGTGGCGACTATTATTCAGGCAATCCGCCGGGGATTCAAGATAAGGATGAAAGGTAAAAACCGGAGTTCCGGTATCTGAAACAGACAGAGCCGGGGATTACGGTGCCTGCAGATCTCAATACGCTAAATCATTCCGTTCAGAGCAAGGCGGCAAATGAAGGGGCACGGGGAGCATACATCAGTATGTGACCCGGGACACTGAGTGCGACCAACGCGGCTATGGACGGAAGGATGACGCGTATACGTTAAATCATTCCGCTCAGAGCCAGGCAGCAAAGTGAGAACATCCGGGGAGCATACATCAGTATGTGACCCGGATGGGCGAACGAAGTCAACGCCGCTATGGGCGGAAGGATGACGCGTATTTACCAGGCCCGGACAGCATCGCCCTTATAAACCTCATCGGCCTTTTTCAGCACCTCATCACTCTGGAATGCCGCGACCAGTTTTTTCAGCTTCTCATTGTCTTTATCTGCTGCTCTGACCACAATCAGGTTCACATACGGGGAATCTGCACCTTCCATAAACAGTCCGTCACGGGCGGCGGATAATCCGACCTGAGATGAGAAGTTATTGTTGATAATGGAAAGATACACATCCGGATCATCCAGTGTACGTGTCAGTTGCGGGGTATCGATTTCCGCAAACTTCAGTTTCTTCGGATTTTCGATGATATCCAGCGTGGTCGGCAGATAACCGACACCGTCTTTCAGTTTAATCAGCCCCTGAGCCTGCAACAGCAGGAGACTGCGGCCGAGAGTGGTGGCTTCGTTGGAGATAGCCACTGTTGCGCCGTCCGGCAGTTCGGCTGCGGATTTGATTTTTTTCGAGTATGCCGCTATAGGGAAAATAAAGGTTTTACCAATGACTTCAAACTGATAGCCGCGTTCTTTGCTTTGTGCCTCATAGTACGGCACGGTCTGGAACGCATTGGCATCCACATCATTGTTGCGCAGTGCTTCATTCGGCAGGACATAGTCATTGAAGGCGATAACATCAACATCCAGCCCCTGCTTCTCTTTGGCCACTTTGACCACTTCTTCCCAGATAGCCTGATCCGGCCCGGTGTTAATCGCTACTTTCAGTGGTTTTTCATCATCATTCTGCGAGCAGGACACCGTCAGTAATGTCGTGCAGGCGAGCAGTGCCGATACAATAATTTTTCTCATACTATCTCCGGAACATATTGTTATGGTTATATTTTATTGACTAATAATATTATTTCGCACTGTCCAGTGCCGCACTGATATCCGCCAGGATGTCATCAATGTGCTCAATACCGATAGATAGCCGGATCATGTCCTGTGATACCCCGGCACGGGCCAGTTCGGCTTCATTCAGCTGACGGTGAGTGGTGGTCGCCGGATGGCAGGCCAGGGATTTTGCATCACCGATATTGACCAGGCGGACAATCAGTTTCAGGGCATCGATAAACTTCGCTCCTGCTTCTGCCCCGCCTTTGATACCGAAAGACATAATGGATGCCGGCGTGCCTTTCACGTATTTTTTCGCCAGTGCATGTTCCGGACTATCCGCCAGACCCGCGTATTTCACCCAGGCCACCTGCGGGTGTTGTTGCAGGTATTCCGCCACACGCAGGGCGTTTTCGGTATGGCGCTCCATGCGCAGCGCCAGTGTTTCAAGTCCCTGTAAAATCAGGAAGCTGTTAAACGGCGACAATGCCGCGCCGGTATTACGCAGCGGCGCCACACGGCAGCGGGCGATAAATGCCGCCGCACCGAAGTGTTCGCTGTAGTTCACACCGTGATAGGAAGGATCAGGGGTGTTCAGTACCGCAAAGCGCTCCGCATGTTGCTGCCACGGGAATTTGCCGGAGTCGATAACAATTCCGCCGAGCGATGAGCCGTGTCCGCCGATATATTTGGTCAGTGAATGCACCACGATATCCGCACCAAACTCAATCGGGCGGCACAGCGCCGGAGAAGCAACGGTGTTATCCACAATCAGCGGAACACCGTGGCGGTGGGCGATGTCCGCCAGTTTTTCAATATCCGCGATATGCCCCGCCGGGTTGGAAATGGTTTCGCAGAAAACCGCTTTGGTATTGTCATCAATCAGCGATTCCAGTTGTGCGAAATCGTCATGGTCAGCAAAACGGACATCGATGCCGATGCGCGGAAAATTATGCGCAAACAAATTATACGTACCACCGTAGAGTTTGGAGACACTGATAATATTGTCACCCACCCCGGCCAGGGTCTGGATAGCATAGGTGATCGCCGCCATGCCCGATGCTACCGCCAGCCCGGCAACTCCGCCCTCCAGTGCTGCCACGCGCTGCTCCAGCACATCATTGGTCGGGTTCATGATGCGTGAGTAGATATTCCCCGCGACTTTCAGATCAAACAGATCCGCGCCGTGCTGCGTGTCATCAAAGGCATAGGATGTGGTCTGATAGATAGGAACCGCGACAGATTTGGTGGTCGGATCCGGTGAGTAACCGGCATGGACAGAGAGCGTTTCAAGTTTCATGTGTTCTTCCTTACCGCACAGGTGAATATTTTTATTTAGACGTCCAGACGTTTAGACATTCCTTTCTTATACCGGTATTCCCCGCAGAGATCAAAACGGAAGTGGTAAAACAAGATGAATTTTCTTCATGATGAGAGCAAATATGAAAAAAGACGGTCATCACTGACCGGCTCAGGCCGTTGACAAACCCGCAGGGGTTGGCGACGACCGATAACACAAAGCAGGGAAAACCACGTTTTATCCTGCTTTGTCAGCAATATCAAAGCCGCTGTCAGAAGCGGCTTTGGTCTATCGCGGGGCAAAATCAGATCTTCATATTATTAAGCAGATTCTGCGTTGTACTTTTGCGGTTCTCCAATTCACTGGTCAGCATATCCAGCAGTTTTTTCTGAAACGCTTTCTGGTCATCTGATACTTTATTATGAGTTGACATGGCGTTGAGCAGGACATCTTTCCTGACACGGACCACTTCCGCATCCCCCTGCGACCGGGTTCCCATTGCCGCAATCGGCTGGGAAGCAAGCTGCCCGAGAGATTGTGACAAACCGGATATAGCCTGCCCGGCAAGGCCTTTCGCCGATAATACGCCAGGATTCGCCGCGTCAATCCCTTTAATCGACATACTGCCGCCAACGACAGCAACCGCAACTGATACAAACGCCCCGGCAACCGCCGCTGCAACCTGATAATCGGCTTCTTTATATTTCAGATCTTTTAAGAGTACTGCCTGCTGCACAGCCTGCTTTTCTAACGTATTCCGTCGCGCCTGCTGATTAATCGCATCAAGCAACAAAACATAGCATAATTCAATGATAATATTCATACGTTTACTATCATAGTCATTTAACAGTACAGGTAATACATGCTGCGAAAATGGTCTGATGACCTCTTCCGCTGTTTTACCGGCCGGCGTTTCCTGCTGAAAATATTGACTATCAGCAACTGACTGAACTATTCTTTGATTAATCTGATTAACCGGCAGTGCCGATTTTTCTTTTACAATAACAACATTCTCAGGTACATAACCCGAAGATGAAATATTGATATTATCGCTATTATTTGAAATGTTCATCTTAATTCCCTTTGTAAATTAAACAGCTAATTGCCCTTGCTGTATTATTGATTTCATTCTCTGGAAAGATTCATTACCGCATTTGCTTAGTTTTTCATTTAGCGCGATGAGCTCTTTGTGTGATTCAGAAAAAGTCTCCATTATCTGATTCATCATTTCTGTTATTCTGTCCAGAAATTCCAAATCAAGATCCATATCTGCCCGCAACCGTGCCGCATCAGCCTGCAATAATGCATTCGTAACAGAACTGGCGCTATTTATAAATGTTGACACCATCATGACATTAATCAGTATGGTTTGTATCTGAGCGAAAGCACTCTTTATTGCTGTCTGCATTGCTTCTGATGCAAAACTACCTATAGCTTTTCCCGCAATTGAGCCAACCGCTGACGCCGCCGCTATAAATAATGCAGCCACGGCCACAACGGCCAGTACCATAGCGACAATCTCCATCGTTTTTTCCAGCTTTTTCAGTTCTTCCGGTGATTTTCCTTCTAATTTACCAATAAACATAGCAACATCTTTAATAAACTTCTGAACCGATTCTATCAGTTTCATCGCCGGCTCCATGATTTTTGCCATAATATCCGGGCCACCGGCTGCTTTTACAACTTCAGTGATCAGAGTCATCACAACAATAACGGCTGCCAGGGCTTTGGCCAGTAATCCGCCGGTCAGTGCTGTTAATACTGACATAATGGCAATCAGCAATGGCCCCAGCCATTTAAACAAGGCCTGCAACCGTTCTGCTTTTTTTATTTTCTCTGCTATATCAGCGGCATCTTTATCTGTTTTGGTCTGCAATGCCAACTGTTGTACCCGGGCTAACTCCCGGTCATTTTCCAGCTTCTTTTGAGCCATCTGATCACGTAAATCAGCCAGTTTCCCCATCAATACTTCAAGCGAATTATTATACTCAATCGTATTTTTATTATTCATATTGACCAGTGATTGTGCTGCAGACAGGCAATCTCTTGCTGAAGCTAACGTTTCTGCTGTATTATGCAACAGTACTGACTCTGATTTCAGTAAAACTAATTCATCAGGATCTATTATCCACTGTTGTTCTTTTACTTTTGGCAGACTGATAATATCATTCAGCAACTTCTTAATTAAACTTGTTTTTTCTTTGCAGTCCCCTACGTTATCTGACATAATTTTCAGAATATTACCAAAACCAAGTTTATTGTAAAAATGAACAAGGAATTCTTTTTTATCACTGACATTGACATCTTCACCTCCGGTAAAAAACAACCGGATATCGTCATAATCTTTATTATTATCATTGATGATATTATAGTAATACTCTGATATATCATTAACCCTGACAGATAATACATTAAAATACTTTATAATATCTTTATCTAACTCAGATTCCTGCTGCGGAGACCAGATATTTTTTAAAATGCTACTGTTAATATTATTATTTATACCTGAATTTTTAACCTGCTCACCCAAAAGGTCATCAGATAACCGGGCAAACAGTTCATTAATTGACATCCTTTTTGCTGATGTTTTACCGCTATTTTGTTTACCTGTCTGCTGTCCGTTAAGCTGTGGCTTTGTTTTTTTACTGTTTTCCCGGCTATATCTCTCACCCAATTCCTCAACGATTTTTTCAGACAAAGATATCTCCTCTGATTGGTTAACAACCTTGCTTTTTTCTGTTTCATTTATTTCTCCGGATAAAGCACCGGAAGTGATTAATTGCGCTGATTTAATCCCTGATACATCCATGTATTCACCTTTATTTTAAATCCGTAAAAAACCTTTTAATTCCTGAGTCAGTTCGCTGATCATGGTGGTAATGACTCTGAGCATATTATCGTAATTACTATTGATCGTATTATATCGCTGAGAAAATTCATCAAGGGTCATTTGCAGTTCTTTCTTAATCCCATCAATAATGGTATTATAGGAATTAATTTTCCCCTGATCTAAATTCCACTCTTCATTTCTTCCTGATACGGCTGTTTTAAAATAACTGTTATTTAATTTATCATTAAAGTAATCACTGGTTTTTTTTAATGCATCCTCATACAAAGAAGATACCGATGAGTAGTCATCATTAATATTATTAAACTTTTTTAATTTATCCATTGACTGATCAAAAAAAGAATTTATTTCATCAAAATCTTCTTTTTTGATAGAAAAATCAAGCCATCTGAATAATGCCTCGGGCATTACCATAACGTCAACCATTCCGGTTATCTTTACCAGATTGCCATCACGATCTGTTTCTGTATTTATTTTTTTTATTACCCCGGTGCCTGATACCGGTTTTCTCATTACGGAAAAGAAATATTCCATTTTTTTTATAGCATCACTATAAATAACATTAGAATCAATGAGTTCGCCATCAACATAAATTGAACAGTTATTTACCCCATTCTTTGTATCTATTTCAAATCGCCCTTTATATATTGAGCAATCTTTTCCCGCATCGTTTTTTAAGTCACCTGTCACGGGATAAAATTTCATTAATGCCATATGCAGATCATAGTAAAATGCATTTTGTCTGAACTTTGTTTTTTTACCGTCATCTATTACACCGGCAGAATACTCACCATACGAGCTTAGTAATTTCGACAGTGTTTTATAAAATTCCGTATACTGACTAAATCCATCCCGGTAACATTTAACACTTAAATCATGTCCATACTTAGATGCAACATCCATTTTGTCAACAAAATAACCAAAGGTGACCATCTCTTTTTTTAAAAAATAATACTCCATAGATTCTTGTATATCTTTTATTTTATGTGAAGCTTCACTTTCATGAGATAACATGAGTTTTGAAAATTCGGGTCTTTTTATTAATTCATTATATTTACCCAGCTCTTGGAGTGCTTGTTCTTCTGTTGTTGCCGGATTTGACAAAATTACACTTATGTTATTTAATTCATTATAGAAATATGAAAGCAATTCACTATCAGTTGACACCTCCGCCAACTGCAATTTTTCTTGCATTCCGGAAACCTGAGAATGTGTATCCTGTGCCACAGGTAAAAAATTATAATAGTTATTTACATTCATCGCTCACTCTCCAACATTGATATATAATGTAATGATTGCTCTCTTTCATTTTCATTGCATGCCATTGAGATACATTGCCTGAAACCCGACATTGCCAAATCTTTCTCCCCGGAAAACAAATAACACTGGCCAATGTAAAAATAACAGGATGCATTATCTTCATTCAGACTGATAGCCAAAGAATAGAGATTAATTGCTTTCTGATATTGTTTCTGAACCTGCTTTACCGCTGCCAGCCCGAGTAAATAATCAATATTGCTGAAATCGTAAAGGCACAAAGATCGGAAAATTTTTTCAGCCTGCTCAATCAATCCTTTATCATAATAATCACAGGCCAGAGAATAAACATTACTGAAATCATGCTCTTTATTATTTTTAAAAAGATCAGAAAATGAGCCATTTTCCAGGTAAGAAAAAATTTGCTCCATAAGCGACTTTATATCTGAATTAATACTATCATCCATAATAGTTTTCCTTAATAATATCCGATTATCAAGTCAGACAATACTATCTGACGCCACTGATAATCACTTTCATAAAATGCGCCTCAGTCACCCTGCTGATGCATGTGCTGTTGTTCAGTATCAGCGAGAGCCGCCTGCTCTGCGTCATTCAGCCACAATAAAAGATCGAGAAACTTATCCAGTTCATCATCAATTATGGTGTCAAAGACATGGTATTTCCGGAATAGCGTCCGCGCCAGGCGGATATCCCGGGCTACCGGCACCCTGTGCTTTTCAGCATAGCGGCGGACCGCCAGTGCATATGTGCCCTTCTCTTTTACTGTAATCAGCGGCATAACGCCATTTTCCGGGTCAAGATAGATAGCGACGGCAATGTGTGTCGGGTTAACCACCACCACATCCGAGTTCTTTATCAGCGCTTTGGTTTCCGCATTCAGCAATTCCCGGTGCTGCTGTTTACGGGCAGATTTTATCTCCTGATTCCCCTCACTGTTTTTATGCTCCTGTTTAACTTCATGCTTTTCCATCTTCATGTCATTAAAAAAGAAAAAATATTCAACGATGTAATCAATCACCAGTAATGGCATCAGCATCAGAATAAAAATAGCGATATAGCGGCCGGTGAAATACAAAAAACCGTTACCGGCGTCAGAAAAAGGTGATGTCATTAACTGATAAATATCACCGGTATACAGCGATATAAATACATAGCCCGCCGATAAATATACAATAAGTGAGATCAGGGCTTTGACCAGATTTTTCAGCGATTTTTTGGTAAAGATCCGTTTAAATCCGGCGATGGGATCAATTTTCTTTAAATCAAATTTAATCGCTTCCGTTGCGATAGCAAAACGGGTCTGCATCAGGGAAATAAAGCTGACACTCACGCCGCATAATATAATCAGCGGTAACACCATCTGAAAAAAGATATCCGATAACATCTGTATATAAACAGAGAGAGACAGATGGTTCACATTGCGTAATACCGTCTGATAAAAACGGGAGAATGCGGTCCAGTCGGCAACATAAAGCAGGTATGCGATACCCGCCGCATAACCGGTCGTGGAGAGCAGTTCTTTATATTTGAATGCATTCCCTTTTTTCGATTCATCCTTCAGTTTTTTACTGGTGGGTTTTTCGGTTTTTTCAGCCATCGTTCCCCCTCAGAAATTGTGTGACAGGGAATGTATCAAACAGCAGCGTAACATCCGTTACCGTTGTGCTGCGAAACAGCAGCAGCGTCAGCAGAAAGGCAATAATGCTCTTTATTGAAAGCGACAGTGAAAACGGATTAAGCTGCGAATTATACAATGCCAGAATGCCCAGGCTGACCTCAGAAATGAATAAGATAATCAGTACCGGCATACAGAACAGCAAAGAGAGCGACAGGCTGTTTGTCAGCCAGTGAAACAGCGGTGCATAATGGATTTCCGTCAGTAATGTGCCCGGCGGCAACAAACGAAAACTATCCTGAACAGACGCCATCAGTAACACCAGGCCGTCATTGAGCAGAAAAAAAGAGACCGAAAACAAGTTCATAAAGGTAGAGAACGGAGATGCATCCGTGCCGGTTGTCGGGTCAGCGGTATCACTGATATTCGCACCGCGCTGGTTATCGATATATTCACCGAAAGCAGCAAAAATAAAAAACGGTGTACTGTAAACCAACCCCATCACCGTGCCGGTAATCATTTCACTCAGTATGCTGACCACCGAAAATTCTGCCGGGCCGTGTTCATTTCCGCTGAGGCACAGAGCCGTGAGAAAGACGATAATACCCCGTGTGGTACGACTGAGGATAAATTTATCATTCAGAAACGGCAGGAAAGCGAACGCCGCAAATAACCGCACACTGCTGAGCAATGCGCCCTGAAACAGCTCATGAGCCCAGGAGAATAACGGCACCGTGGATTAACCTGCCGCCGTTGCGCTGAGCGCCAGTGAGAACATTTCGCGGGCATAACTGAGCATCGAATCCCCCAGCCAGGTAAGCTGCATTAAGATACAGACAAACACGGCGATCAGCTTCAGCCCGAAGGGCAATGTCTGCTCCTGGATTTGTGTGACGGTTTGCAGCAGGCCGACGGTCAGCCCCACGACAGTCGCCACACTCACCGGCAGCAGCGATAACATAATCACCAGATAAATTCCTTTATCTGCAGCATAAATAGCATCCATGTTAAATATCCATCAGATCGAGATACTGAGAGACCAGACTGGTCGATAACAACGACCAGCCATCCAAAGCAATAAATAAGATCAGTTTAATCGGCACCGAGAGCGTCACCGGACTCATCATCATCATCCCCAGCGCCAGCAGAACACTGGATACCACAAGATCGATCTCGATAAACGGCAGATAGAGGTAGAAGCTGATCAAAAATGCGGATTTAATTTCCCCCAGCGCATAGGCTGCCAGCAAAGGGAAAAATGCAATATCACGGGCATCCGTCAGTTCCGGATCGGCGTCTTCATCAACGCCGGTTTGCGCAAAAAAATGCAGAAGGGGCTTGTCCGCATAACGGAACAGATAGTCCCGGTAATCCTGTAAGCCTTCATCCGCAAAACGCGACACTGATTCCGGCTGAGATAATTCCACCGGATTTTCGGCAACATAGGCATAGGTTTGACTGACCAGGGGGAACATCACCACCATTGCCAGAATAAACGCAACCGCATTGAGCACCATATTTGACGGCACCTGCTGCACTCCCAGGGCGTTGCGCACCATCACAAAGACAATGGAAAATTTAAGGTAGCAGGTTCCCGCCGCCAGAATAAACGGCAGAACCGATGCCGCTGCCAGCATCAGCATCATTGAAACAGCGCTGTCAGTCATCATTTACCCTTCTGAAAGATATGATGAATTTCCACGGCGTATTGCTCCCCGATACGCACCAGTTCCCCCTGTGCAAAACGCTGCCCGCTGATTTCCAGCGTGATCAGGTGATGATCCGCCGCCGGCAGCGCCAGTTTATCGCCCGGTTGCAGCGCCATCAGTTCTGATAGCGGAAACACCCTGCGGTACTGCAAAAAATCCACCTGAACCGGCACTCTGCGACTGTCAAAAAGGGTGGTTTCCGGCGGGGTTACCGGCGCTTCCGGAACTATTCCCCGTTCAGTGATAACTGTCTCGTCCTGCTCCTGCTTCAGTGTCATCTGAAAATAGCCTCCTGCTCTCAGAAACCGCTGGTTTTGTGTAATGAAAAAGATATCGCCTTCATTGATTTGCTGAATCACACCGGTAAATGTCCGGGTTGAACCCATATAAATGCCGGCATTCACCGGAACAGAAAAATCTGCTGTCAACGGCATGCCGGTAATATCAAACCTGCCTTTTGCCCCGATCAGACAGAAATCAATACCGTTCCCGCTGAATGCAAGCCTGCGTGTGATATTCGCCGCCGGAATGACGGTACAAAGTTCAGGGAAATAACATTCCGGTGAAAAGAAAGGCAGCCTGATCGCTTTTTTATGTTCATTAATCAGTTCAGACAAATAATGTTCCGGAATAATTTCCCACGGAATGGTATTTTCCCCAATCAGATAATGAAGAAGAGATTCAACATCAATTAAAACATCCAATGTATTCTGTGTATTAATCAGATGACAATGAATGACACGCCCATTAATCTCTTTTTTTCCGGAAGGTAACAACTCAGGTAATCCATTGCCTGACATGCATCATAATACATTTATTTTTTTCCGTTTATACTATATCAACACCATCAATTCCATTTATCGTTTTCAGTCGCCGGCTAAGCGTTTCTGAACCGGCTTCCAGTTTAAATCGCCCCGGCTTTTCCCGGTAAATAAACACCGGTTCAGGTGGCTGATATTTCTGCCTGAAATGATAAGAACAATAATAATCAGGTCTGCCACTTTCAGGGGCAGCCTGATTTTTTCCGGTATAGCCGATAACCTGAGCGTTTTTTTCCTGCGCCCCCTTTTCCTGCTCATAATACTGTAACGTGAGACTCTTTTTCTCCGGTGTGCCCCCGGAAAGCCGGAAAACCGGATATTCCGGTAATGCCGGTGTCATATCGGCTGTCGGCATGCTTTCTGTCTCCGGGATGCTTTCTGCCTCCGGCATGCTTTCTGCCTCCGGGATGTTTTCTGCCTCCGGCATGCTTTCTGCCTCCGGCATGCTTTCTGCCTCCGGGATGTTTTCTGTTCCCGGTGTGTATTCTGCCACCGGCATGTATTCTGCCGCCGGTGTGTCTGCGGATTCCCGGATGTTTTCTGCCGTACTCCTTTCTGCTGCCATACTTTTGGGTTCTTTTGCAGAAGTCACATTTTCCGGATGCGCATCAGGGCGTTTATCTGCCGGATTTTTACATAAAAAATAGTCAGGGATCGTATTCCGGCATGTTGTATTTTTTATATTTTTTGCTGATGAAAATAAAGTCAAAATAGTATCATTTTTGCCACAGAGATGATAACCACCGTCTTTCATCCCCGGAATAAAACATAATAAATCATCACTGTAATATTTATCATCATAATATTGAATAGATGAGCAGATTGCCAAAAAATCATTATCACACTGCCTTTTTTCTTTTCTTTTTATCATCACTGACAATAAATCGGCCACCTGTTTATTCACCCTCTCCGTACAAAAGCCGGACTCAGGCGCACTGTAATAACATTCAATATTCACCATGGCTCCTCGTTTATATTTATAAAACAAATTTATCGCTTGCTGTATTGTTCAAACTTAATAACTTTCTTCTTCAGATTGTTTATCGTTTTATTACTTTTATCGATATCATCTGCGATTTTCGCCAGCAAAAGGGATGACTCATCCACCCGGACGCGGATATCCGGGATTTGTTTACGATATATTGCCTGTTTACGGCGACGTTCATTCAACGCGATATAAGATAATAATCCGCAGCATTCAAACTCATGAATTTGCTGTTCTAATCCTTTGATTAACAACAGCAGTTTCTCTTTATTTTCCTGTTCCTGCCGATAGCGCTGATGCAGTTGTGCCAGTGCGGCCTGTACACAGCGCTCTTTCAGGCTGAAGTGTGCGATCAGTTGCTGTAATTCATTGCGTGAGCTGTTCAAGTAACCTGCCTGTTTCATCCGCCGCAACGGATTCCGCCGGTGACTGACACAAAAAATGGCGCATCGGCAAAGTGAGCTCAACGGCTTTATCACTCTCCGCATTCAGTCCGGGTTTATATTCCCCGAGCTCCACCAGCAGTTTCAGCTCATTCTGTTTCGCCAGCAGTGCCCGGAAACGCCCTGCTGCCGACAAATGCGGTGGTGAAACAATCTGCGACATCACACGGCTGATACTGGCCGGGATATCGATCGCCGGATAGTGATTCTGCATCGCCAGCCGCCGGGAGAGGTAAATATGCCCGTCGAGAATGGAACGCACTTCATCACCGAAGCCGTCCGGCTCATTTTCACTGTCAAGCAGTACAGTATAAAAAGCCGTAATCACCCCGCTTTTTGTCGCCCCGGGGCGCTCCAGCAGTGCCGGTAACTGCTCAAATACCGATGCCGGATACCCCAGCCGGACAGGAACTTCCCCGGCACTGAGCGCCACATCCCGCAGTGCCCGCCCGTAGCGGGTCAGAGAGTCAACAAACAGCACCACCTCTTTCCCTTCATCACGGTAATATTCCGCCAGTGACGTTGCCACCAGTGCCGCATTACAGCGATCAACAGCCGGTTTATCAGAGGTGGAGCAGACCAGGATACACTTAGCGGCCTGCGGGCTGTTGCGCAGTTCATCAATCAGTTCCGTCACTTCCCGGCCGCGCTCACCAATCAGCGCTATCACAAAAATATCGGCTTGTGCATGCGCAATCAGCATATTCATCAGCACCGTTTTACCGCAGCCTGCACCGGCAAAGATCCCCAGCCGCTGACCTTTTCCGCAGGTCAGCAGGGCATCAATGGCTTTCACACCGGTCGGCAGAACCTCCGTGATGCGCTGCCGGGAGAGCACATCCGGCGCTTGCGCGCAGACAGGGCGGGTGATAGTCCGGTTATCCTGCTGTGTTATCTCACTCAGACGGGCCAGGATATTACCGGACGGATCAATCACCGAGCCCGGGATCTGCGGTGTGAATGTCGGTGTTACTGCACGGCCTGTCGGCGCGATAACTGTTGTCAGCGTCAGTCCGGTTGCCTGCCCGATCAGGCTCAGCAGGGTGTAGTGTTCATTAAACCCCACCACCTGAGCACGTCCGAGCAGGACACGACAGGTGAGATCCTGCCATAACAAGCAAATTTCCCCGATAAAAACATCCGGCAGCGGGGCTTCCAGGTAATACCCGCGGATATGCACCGGAAATGCCCGCTGACTAAGCAGTGCCGCCAGCATGATCAGCCTCTGAGGATCAGCGTATGACACTGCTGACTGAGGCGGACAAACTGATCCAGCGCCTGTACAAAGGATTCCGCATCACTCACTGCACTGTGACTGAAGCAGCCGACCAGCTCTGCGCCGTTATCCGTCTGACGCAGTGCCGGTGAACCCGGATAAAACAGTGCAGCCGGTTCTTCTGTCAGAATATCCAGCAATCCGCCTTTGACCTCCGGCAGCAATGCCGGTAAATCCGCCGGCAGCGGTGCCCAGATAACCGGATATTCATCCACCACCGCAATATGAATCACCTGCTGTTCACCCAGCGATAATGAAATGGTTGAGTGATTATCAAGAGAACTGCCTTCCGGCACCAAATCCCCGCGTCCGATCAGTTTCATTCCTTCTGTTACCAGTGTTGCAAGATCCATCTTCAGTTTCCTTTTTATGACATTAAACAGAATCAATCACCGACACCTGTGCCGACGGGACAATTTCAGAAAATGACAGCACCGCTATTCCCGGATAGTGCATTTCAGTCAGTTTCCGGACAAAACGACGGACATCCATGGCCGTCAGTAACACGATATCCCGCCGGTGGTGCAGCGGTGTCATGACCAGCGCCAGCGCATCATAAAAATGATCCAGCTGTGCCGGTTCGAGATTAATAAATGTGCCGCCCGCTGACTGGCGGACCCCCTGACGGATCATCTCCTCCAGCGGGTTTGACAACACAACCGCCTGCAATACCTGATTACAGGCAAAATGTGCTGAAATATAACGGGCAAGCTGGCTGCGGACATGCTCAACCAGTACCAGCGGATCTTTTTCTTTCTGACCCCACTGCACCAGCGCGCCGAGAATAATTTTGATGTTACGGATGGATATCTGCTCAGCAATAAGCCGCTGAAAAACATCGGCAATTCTCTGCACAGATAAATAGCGGTAACACTCTTTCAGCAGTTCCGGATATTTATTTTCCACATTATCCAGCAGCGTTTTGGTTTCCTGAATGCCCAGCAGTTCCTGAATATTTTGTGTCATTATCCGGCTGAATTCGCTGAAAAATACCGTAATACCGTGTTCTGTCTCCATGCCGGCGGCCCGGCAGGCTTCATCGTGCTTTTTATCCGTCCAGATCGTTTTTTCCCCGCCTTCCTGATCAA
Source organism: Morganella sp. GD04133 (assembly GCF_029835375.1). Lineage (NCBI taxonomy): Bacteria > Pseudomonadati > Pseudomonadota > Gammaproteobacteria > Enterobacterales > Morganellaceae > Morganella > Morganella sp. GD04133. Next base: position 111,255 of record NZ_JAODZS010000005.1, read on the forward strand.
TACTCTCAGATTCAATATTCAGTGAATCAAGAGCACCATTGATTTCAGTGATCCGACAGCGATCCGGATAGCTGTAAATAACCCCGGATTGAATTTCATTGATTAACACCACGGCTTTATGTTCCGGTATTTCGCGGCTGTAATTGATAATGACAGCGGGCAAAAAGAAACCGTAACGGAAGGCAAACTCCTCCTGCAGCCACGCTGTCATGTTTTGTTTTTCAAACAACACCTGATAACGGTGATGAAGTGTGATGATAAGCGGAATAGCTTCGTTATTTTCCGCCGTCAGCCCGCGCGGCGAAAAATCATCCGCAGACGACACAGATACTGCCTGAGAAAGAGTGTCAGTGCGGGTTTGTGCCGGATCAGAGGTCTGCTTCTGCTTATTTTGTCTGAGCCGCATTCCGTAAAACAACATCAGTCCGGCCGCCAGCAGGCCGAAAACACCCGCCGGAAATCCCGGCAGCATCCCCATACACAGTGCCAGTATCGCGGTGACAATCAGGGTAAAGTCGTGGGAAAACAGCTCACTGACAATATTGGCCCCTAAATTTTGATTGGTACCGCTGACCCGGGTGACGATAAACCCGGCACTGATAGCAATCAGCAGCGCCGGGATCTGCGCCACCAGGCCATCTCCGATCGTCAGCAACGTGTAAGTGCTGAGTGCCTCACTGAACGGCATCGACATTTGCGCCACACCAATGCCGATTCCACCGGCAAAATTCACAAAAATGATGACAATACCGGCGATCGCATCCCCTTTGATAAACTTCATCGCACCGTCAAACGCGCCGTACATCTGGCTCTCCTGCTCCAGCTCTTTACGGCGTTTACGCACTTCTTCGTTATCAATCAGGCCGGATTTCAGATCGGCATCAATACTCATCTGTTTGCCGGGCATACCGTCAAGAGAGAAACGTGCCGCCACTTCCGCCACCCGCTCCGAGCCCTTGGTGATAACAATAAACTGCACCACGGTGACAATGGCGAAAATAACAAAACCCACCACAATATTTTCGCCGATAACAAATTCACCAAATGACTGAATGATATTCCCGGCGTCCGCATCCAGCAGGATCAGGCGGCTGGTGCTGATCGACAATGCCAACCGGAACAGCGTGGTGATCAGCAGAAGTGCCGGAAAAGAGGTAAATCCCAGAATCCGGGTGATATAGAAAGAGAGCAGTAACATCAGGATAGAAATGACGATGTTCAGCCCGATGAGAAAATCGACCAGCATTTTCGGCAGCGGAATGATCAGCATGGCAATGACCATCACCATAATCAGCAGTACCGCGATCTCCGGCCTGCTTTTCACTGCATTGATAAAAGTTGTCAGCATAGCAATCCATTGCCGGTGAAAGTTATAAGATATTAATAGTTTTGCTCATAAGGGCTTTCAGAAAAGAAACCACCTGCTCTTTCCCTGCTTCCTGCAAAAAAAGAACATCCGGTATCTCACCAAAAATCACAATCAGGCGCTGTAAAATAAGCGGCCTGTTTTTGTCATCTTCTGCCGCCGCCAGCAACGATTCGGTTTCCGTCTGAAATGCCTCTGCGTCACCGAGCCCGGAAATCAGTAACTGGTTCAGCCGGGGCTCATCCGCCAGTACCGGTTCTGTACAATTCAGAGAAGAAATTTTCTGATGAAACATATCATTCAGGGAAATAAGCTGATTCAGGGTATGCAACCGGGCGGTCAACTCCCCGAACTCACTGTGATGACTGCAACTGGGCAGCGCCGCCGCCATATCACACACCAGCGAGTCGCGGACATAATTCAGCAGGCTTCTGACCCGGCTTTTCCGGTACTGCTCCAGCCACACTTTCCACAAATACAAAATATCGAATTTCCAGCTGATGTAGCTGCGGTACACCATTCTCAGCTGTGCGCAATCCAGTTGTGTCACCGGTGCGTGCAGGCGGATTTTCAGTGCGATATTGATTCCGGCCCGCGTTTCCTGCGCAAACTCACCATGAAGTAACTGCTCAATTTCCGCATCAATTTCAGCCGCTTCTTCCGCCGAAAACGGCAACTTACGCAATAAGGAACGCAGTGCCATAACATAATCACTGGGGTCCGGAAACAGGTTGCGCACATAATCGAGAAACTCACGGACAGAACGTCCGCAAGCCGCAAACCACTGCACAACCCGATCCAGTATTGTCTCTGTCCCCTCCGCACTGTTTTTTTGCTCTGACGCCGGTAACTGACTGATATTGTCATCTTTGCCGTACTGCCGCCGGTTAAACTGTGACAGCGCCATCGCCATGTCATCCATCACATCCATCATCTGTTCGGCATGATTTTCTGCCTGATTTTCCGCCGGGCGCTGCTCCGCCGCCACATCACCCGCCTGTTTTTGTGGTGCTGCTGACGGACGGAACGCCGCTGCGCCGGATACGCTATTGATCATATCAATAGCCCTGTTTCAGTGTCTGCATCATCTTAATACCTTGTTTATTCTCATGATTAAACGGAATATGACCGGTAATTTCTGTGTCGCTGAAAAAATCCTGTTGCAGAATACGGGGTTGTAACAGAAAAAGCCGGACCATTTTTTCTGTCTTTACTGATTCAAACTGAAACAACCGGCCTGCCAGCGGAATATCGCCCAGCAGCGGAATTTTGTCATTATGGCGGTGGCTGTTTTCCCGCGTGTACCCGCCAATCAGCAGTGTATTGCCCTGAGCAACCCTGGCTATCGTGCTGATATTGGTGCGGTTAATCACCGGCAATGCGTCTTCTCCGCCTGCTCCGTCAGCGTCCTTTTTCTGTGCGCCATCTTCAAGCTCGATAATCATCTCCACGGATTTCCGCTGATTGGCGATCCGCGGCGTCACACTCACTTTTGTACCATAAGTAATGCTTTCCAGGGATGATGTGCGCTCTCCCTGTAACTTACTGTAAAACGTGGTGTTATTATCAAAAACCGCCGGGGTGTTATCCTGAGTCAGGATAATCGGCCGGGAGACCATATTGGCCTGCCCTTTCGCAGACAATGCCCTGATTTTGCTGAAGAAGGAAAAACCGGTGAACTGGTTAAGCTCACTGAGATTAAATGACACCTTCATTTTTCCGGTACCGTAATCGGCCTGCCAGTTGATCCCCAGTTGGTCAGCTTCGTTTTTTGATACATCAATAATCCACAATGATAATTCGATCTGCGGTTTGGCAACATCCAGTTGCTTTATCAGTTGATTGATTAAGTGCAGGGCATTGCGGCTCCCTTTTAACAACAGGCTGTTTTCCCCCTGTAACGGCACAATCCGCACCCGCTCACCGCCCAGCCAGACGGTTTCAGCCGGCTGAATATCGCCCTGTTCTGCATCCTGCGGCACCAGTCCGGTTTTTGCCGCCGGCCCTGAGTCCAGTAACTCCCGCAATGCTGACGCCACCCCCGGCAATACCAGACTTTTTCCCCGCGACGTGATTTCGCGGTCCTGCACAAAACTGTTTTCCAGCTTAACCAACTGAATATGCTCATCCTCCGGTGAAATCCCCTGTTCCTGCACACTGTACTGAGCCTCAAGTGCATCCACCGCAGAACGGATAAGCGTCAGATAGCGCGGGGGCGCAGTGACATATAAAATCCGCTGCTGACGATCGGATGTCAGCGGATATTGCGCGTCAAACAACCCGGTTTGTTTCAGAAAAGCCGTCAGTTCATGGCGGGTGATGGCATTCAGCGTCAGCATCGATGATTCAATCTCATTGCTGCTGTAAATATAGAGGGTGCGGTTTTCCCGGTATGACACCAGTGCCATCGTTTTCAGCATCTGTGACAGTGCGGCCTGCGGGTCGGATAAATCAAAGGTGCCGGAAATCTTCTTCTTTTTCACCGCGTCCGACGAAATCATCATGACATCCAGCTTTCCGGCCAGCGCATCAAAAAAATGATCCAGCCGTGTTTCTTTCGCCACATACTGCTCCTGACGCGGTGGTTTTTTTTCGTATAACACTGTTTGCTCCGCCATGAGCGGCAGAGAAAGCAGACAAAGAATAAGACCAAACAGTCCCCCGGCGCTATTTTTTAACCGCATGATTTAAATTCCTTATTTTCCGGGGAGACATGCCAAATAATAGTTTGATTTCATTTGAGAAATGCGAAGCCGAGCAGTAGCCGTTATCTGCCGCGATACGGGTCAGTGAGTGCTCTTCTACCAGAATATCCAGCACCGAGGCCACGCCGCGCCAGTGCCGCAACTGGTATTTACTCTGATTGCCGATATAACGCTGACACAAACGTCTGAAATGAGTGCCGGATAACCCGTAGCGCTGACTGATATCGCGGATATTGCTGTTTTTACAATCGGCAGCGCTGATCAGATGCTTTACCAGCCAGTAATGTTCTGAGTGACGCAGTGAATTCAAAAATGTTTTTATTTCGCTGTTTTCGTTCAGCATCTCACAGACAACCCGGTATTCCGGATTATCAGCCTCACCCTGAACAGAAAAAATTACTTCATCATTCTGACAGATTGCATTATCCGTCATTTCGTCATTATCTTTTTGCGGTAAATGATAATGACAGTCTATAAAAGCCAATAGTTTTATACATTTTGACAGCGGAAAACAGCAATCAACCCGATCACTTTTTTTACATCCATCTGTATTATATATATCATTATAAATATATATCCGACTCATCTTTTCCATATGATTTCACATCATCCTTTTCATCCGAATATATAACAAATACGTGTATAACGTTAAACAATCATTGAACAAACTAAAATTTATCAGTGAATTTAAAATATAACACTATTTTTTACTACCATTTTTTTATAAAACTCACCACCATTTAAAAAAATGGCGAAAAGGATAAATCAAAATTATTCCACACATATAATCATAACCAGGAACAATTGATGATAAAATTATACGACATAATAACAATGGGAGATTCATCCGGAAAAGAAATCACATTACCTTCCGGTAAATATCATATTAACAATACCGATAGTGTTGGATCCGGTGACGCACTGATCCCCTTGTCCCTCCCGGTACCGGATTCATCATTACAGCGTATCGAGGCCGAATTGCATGAAGAGTATTATAGTGTTTCCTGTACTACTCACAGCAATGAAACTATCACGACAGACATCGGCTATAACGCATTATTTTCTTATCAGGGAATACCTTTTTTCGCTGTAAAAGAACAGCAGGATACCTGGCATAAAAGCATTCTGTCTGTGACAAAAAAGGCCGGAACACGCCGCAGCAGGTTCTCCGGACCCGCCTGTTTTTATGTTGTACTGATGTTATCGCTCCTGCTGACAGCAGGATTGATACTCCTGAAAAACCAAAGCAGAACAGAGACAAAAAACCATACGATAAGTTATGAAAATATTATACGCAGCTATATAAATAACAATGAATATATTATAAAAGACAATAATATCCTTGTTTTCTCATCCCCCGGAAACGATATTGCCGGGCTGAAAAAAGAACTACCGGGCTATACTATTTTTGAGGTTAATAAAACAAGCATAAAGATAGATAAAGATGATATTATCATCATGCCTGATTTTAATAAAAGAAAAGAAATCATTTATATATATCAAATGAATAAGATAGTTATCCCTGAAACCTTCAATCTTCCTGATGAGTTCAGAGAGGACATTACTGTCAGGACATTATCATTCAGTGATATTGTTAAATTAATAAATAACCGGTTCGGTCAGCACTCAATCCGGTACTCTGTAAAAAAATCAGGAAATACCATTTGGATTTACGCAGCTAAAAGGAGAGACAAGGAAACAGAGACTATTATTAAGGATATCAATACCACGATATTCTCAGCCCCCGGAAATACACTGGTACAGTACAGGGAAAGTATGCCCCACAACATTTATCCCGGCCTATATGGCACAGTAAATTATATTCACCTGTCTGATAACCACACAAAATTCACCTCTGATAATGAATAAGGACATTTATGCCTGATATAGCAAATAAAAATGATGCAATAACATTTACCACTCTGACGAAGCAATTCAAATCACCGATTCATGAAGACAATGTAAAACTGAATGCGCTGATGAATAATTTACAGTCAGGCAATAAAGACACGGCCAATGCCTATGACCTGGCGATATTGCAGGCCTGTACTTCATCGCTGAATATTAAATGTACTGCGCTCTCAGCGATGATTCGCCAGCATAAAGAAAACCTGTCAACACCGATCGGCAATATGCGCTGATTTATAACGTAAAAATGGCAGGTTACCTGCCTGCCATTAACCATAAAAAGGATTTTATGATGTCATCATTTAACCGGACTTTACCTGTCACAACGATCACCGGGATCACGGAGTTACTGACTGATCTCAGCGGCCGGGAGCAGGCGGCTTATCAGAATATCGTATTACCCGGAACCGCAAAAAAAGACCTGCGCCGGAAAACACAGGCACTGAGCACAGGGCAAACAACCACAGACACCAACGATGTCATGATGATGCTGGAAAACCAGGCCGTGATGGCCAAATGGCATACGGAGATCAGTTTTTATTCCCGTATGCTGCATCTGACCCTGAATGCCGCCGATACCGTCATTAAGGGTCAGTGATGCACAAGATAATGTTTATATTAATAATAAGCGGGATAAGCCTGCTGCTCAGCGGCTGTAAAGAGGGAACGATTCTGTCATCGCTGAATCAGCGTCAGTCTAATGAAGTGCTGGCCGCGCTGCATAAACATCAGATTCAGGCAGTGAAGACGCCGCAGGGAAAGGGGTTGTTCACCATTTCCGTACCGGAAGAACAGAGCCGTCACGCTATTCATATTTTACAGGAATACCATCTGCCCACTGATGAGCGGATTGAAATTGCCGGGATCTTCCCGTCAGATTCACTGATTGCCTCCCCGCAATCAGAAAAAGCCCGCCTGATTTCTGCCATTGAGCAGCGGCTGGAACAATCGCTGTTGTCATTTGATGCGGTTACCGGAGCCCGTGTTCATCTCAGTTATCCGCTGTCCGGGCCGGGAAGCCCCCGTAAACAGCCGGAAACACCCCGTGCCTCGGTGCTGATTTACCACTCCGGGATTGAGGATGAAACACAGTTCGCGCAGGATATTCAGACATTTGTGATGAATGCCTTTAACGGACTGACAGAAGAAACCGTTTCTGTACTCCTGTATCCCGGGAAACCGGTTATTGATTTGCCTCCGCAACCGGAGAACGCCGGTGTGTCCCCGTTTTTTCTGCTGTTTCCGGCAGGGATCATGCTGATAGCAGCTGGTTATGTCCGGCGCGGGCAATTACGGGCATTTCTGATGCGGAAAAAGGTCAGAACACCATGAATAACCGGTTTGATATACAAGGCACCGTCGCCCGGGTGATGTACCAGCCTGCGGATTATCTGCACAGCAGCCGCTTATTTGCCGGGTTGCCGCCGGCAGCGCAATCTGCGTCATACCGCAGAATGTATAATGCGGCCATTATCGATCACTACCGGCTGCCGCGTGAGCAGGATTTTGATCTGTTATCTCCGCTGACGATCCCGCTGCTGCGTCACTGGAGCCAACTGCCGGTAGTCTGTCACTATCTGGACAGCCTTATCCGTCACGCTTATGACCTGCCGGATGATACCGTGCCGGATTTATCACAACAGGCATTTTTATCTCTGACCCCGGCACTGCCGCTACCGGCATGGCCGCAAGCTCAGGCACAGCCGGATATCCCTGCGGTGCTGCCCGGCCAGATTGCCATGGCGCAATTATTATCCGCTTTTTCCCCCGCGCTGGCGGCGCGCTTTCAGCTGATGACGGATGCATCCTTATCACCGGCAGAAATCCGTCTGCCGCACCTGCCCGATTCCCTTTTACCGCTGGTATTGCATTATGTGCCGTTCACTGCCTGATCCTCTGCTGTTACATGTTAAATACGGCGTACTGATTAAACGCCGCCACGTCTCTGCGCTTTGCCGTCTCAGTAACCTGACCCGGCAGGCAAACCATCATGCTGCCCGCCTGATAAAACAGGCTGAAGACAAGGCAGAACAACATCGCCAAACAGGCTTTGATGCCGGTTTTCAACAGGGGCTGACACAGGCACTGCCTGAAATGGTACGGGTGATAAATGAATATAAATCAGTGATCCATCAAAATCTCGCCGGCGCGATTTCCGGCCTGGAAACGGAGTTATCTGCATTTTTCGATGACACCGGAATACGTTTTACGCTGATTCACCAATTAGTTGAGCAGTTTTCCGCAGAGAGTGAATGTGAATTAATTCTGCCGGCTGAACTTAAAAAGGGAATGACTGAGTATCCGGACTTCACTGTGCCGGTATCTTTTCATTTCAGCCGTAACATCATATTACGTACCGGGAAAAAATTACTTTATCTGACACCGGACACGTTTGCCCGTGAAAAAGCCACACAAATAAATAGCGGTATTGTTCCGGATAGCCCGGCGGGTATCTCCGGCGGCTATTTATCATTATACAAAAAAGGATAATAAATATGAAAATAGACAGGACCACCGGAAAGCCGGATATTCAACCCGGCGGGGACCATGAGAAAGCCAAACGATTGCATGACTGGCTTATCAGTAATTTTAATAGAAAGGAAGATATTTATCGCGGACTCGAGTTAGTGGGAACAGATGGATATAATACCGGTAATAATATAAAAGAAAAAATAACGTTATTAATTACCGTTGAAAATAAATTAACAAAAAACCCGGAATATTCTGATGCGAAAATACGTAAATCAGTAAGCCAGGTTGGCGGTGACATTGTTAACTATCATGCCTTTTACCAACAATATCTTCTTAGAATGGTAAATCAAAAACAGCTGGGATTAGCACCGGATGTACTTTCCGCTGATTTTGACCATAATAATAACAAAGATGACTGGCTTACTGTATTTAGCGGATAATGTCTGTTGTATCAGAATTGATAACAGCAGAAACAATATCCTGATTTAGATAAATTGTTTACCGTTCAGCAATACCGTTTCTGCTCTGAACTGATTTGAGCGCATCTGAATATGCGGTTCATGCGGATGTTCTGATGCTTCAGCTCTGCCGCTGAGGAACCATTCGACCGATGCATCTAATAATTCAGATAATTCAATAAGATGATGCAGGCTGATTTTACTGACACCGCGCTCATAACGGTTAAACTGTTGCTGACTGATATTCAGTTTTTGCGCTAATTTAACCGTAACAATCCCGAGTTCTTTACGTCTTGATTGGATTCTGTGGCCTAAGACTGCATAAAAGTCGGAAGTTTCCATAATGTCTACCTATTTTCTCTATAAGTCGTGAATTCAATTAAGTAAATTTACTTAAAAGCTATATTTTTTATGTATAAAAACGTTAAATACGAACAAAGTATTTCTCGCGAAATACTAAAATGATGAATAATTTCGTTTTAATCATGGCGTAATATTTAAATTCAGTTCAATATCGATATCACACTTCAAAGAAATTTAATTATACCTGTCAGATATAAACAGATTTATCTGAATTTTGATGAAGTGCTTAACCCGGTTTATCTATTTAACCAATTAAAAAATTAAGCGTCACAGAAAAACGTGAGAATCTATAATTACGATATCAAAATTTAAAATCACTCTGCGTATTTAAGACTATTCCCTAAGCAAAATAAGACCGGGATTACTAACTAGTCACATAAAGATAAGTTATTTTTTTAGTAAAATTACTTAGTCATTTTGCGATTAATTCATCGCCCTGTCTTTTTTATGCTATCCGTAGCATCAGCCGAAATAATGAGAGAATGTAAATCAGGATGTCTGATTATATCCTAATCCATCCACTAACCATGATTCTTTGATCTGACCACATAAAAAGCGAAATAGATCACACGTAACAAAATATTTTTCATCTCTTTACATCAATTAAGTGGCAATGGTCACATTTCAATCATGTTTTTGTCTAAAAAAACAACGGCGTGGTTAGAAAAAGCGCAAAAATCAGCTGATAAGCTATCCACAGGGTGCGTTGATTGAAAAAACCAGTAACAAATAATGGTATTTATAATTACCCATTTACACACTACTTGTGTCACTTTCGTAATTATAATCATCTAATTATTTTTAGATAGACACGTGTTATGCTGCTCCGAGAAAAAACTATTAAAATCTGACATTCACAGTGAGTAAGTGTTTAATGCTGCATTGTGAATATTTCACTTTAATTTCAAGTTTTTATTCTTAACAAAAAAAGATATCCAGCATGATATTGCAGTCTAATTGTATTTTTTTGTAACTTATTTGTTGTATTTGTAATTTTTTATTTATCGCGTTGCACATCACTTTTCATTTATGCCGTAATACGTCAAATTATTTCTTATATATCAATATATTATACGTTAATTGACATAAAACAATCCATTGGGGCAGCATGAGATTCACCTTGTGACAGGTATCATTTAGCGTTTTTTTATAAAACAGATTATTGATTCAGCTTCTGTTTAATAATTAGAAATGTTTTTGCTCACCTGTTTATATATTATTTGCAATGAAATCATTCAGGTTATGTCTCTTTATTACAGACATAAAAAAAGCACCTCTGAGGTGCTTTTTCAAACGGAGAGTAAAATCAACGACCGGCTTTCAGCTTCTGATAATAGTTTTCATAGAGCACACTGGTGTCACCCACATCATCCTGCCACTGCCCTTTACGGATGGTTTCCTCATCCGGATAGAGTGATTTGTCATTGACAATCTCTGCCGGGAGCCGTTTTTTCGCCGCCAGATTCGGGGTCGGATACCCGATAGTCTGTGCGACCTGTGCCGCAATTTCCGGACGCAGCAGGAAATCAATCAGCTTATGTGCGCCTTCCGGGTTTTTAGCGTTAGCCGGAATAGCCAAACTGTCCATCCAGAAGATGCCGCCCTCCTCAGGCCAGACAACATCAATATTCAGACCGGACTGACGTGCCACATACGCGGAGCCGTTCCAGATCATCCCGACATTGACTTCCCCTTCCATAAACGGGTTCGCCGGGTTATCGGAGTTAAACGCTAAAATGTTCGGGCGCAATTTTTGCAGTTCTTTATAAGCCTGCTCAATTTCAGCCGGATTGATGGTATTTGCTGAATAACCCAGTTTGCTCAGGGCAATCTGGAATACTTCACGGGCATCATCGGTCATCAGCAGGCTGTTTTTGTACTCCGGTTTCCACAGGTCAGCCCAGGAGGTTACAGAGGCCGGATCGACCTCATCACCGTTAATCCCGATAGCAGTCGCACCCCAGATATACGGAATCGAGTAATCGTTTTCCGGATCGAATGGTTTGTGCAGCAGATTCGGATCCAAGTTATCAAAGTGACTCAGCTTTGATTTATCGATCTTCTGCAGCATTCCTTCGTGGCGCATTTTGGCGACAAAATAGGTTGAAGGCACCACCAGGTCATAAGCCCCGTCTTTGTAGGTCTTCAGTTTGGTGTACATGCTTTCGTTGGATTCATAGGTGGAGTAAATCACCTTGATTCCGGTCTCTTTGGTAAACTGCTCTAATAACCCCGGCGGAACATATTCCGTCCAGTTATAGAAATAGAGTGTTTTACTGTCATCTGCTGATGCTGAACTCAAGCCCGCTGCCAGAATGCCGGCACCAAGCAGTAAGGACCACTTTTTCATTTCAGTGTTTCCCTCAACCCGGGTTAATCAGTGAATATCACAGGCGGTAACGCCCCCTTTGTTAATTAAGCAGAGTAATTATAAAAGCGGAAATGCGGGGGGTAAAGCAACGATTACGTCATAAAACGGTAACAGAATTGAAAATTCTGCGGCAATGCGGGATTATTCACACAATAAACCGGCGGATCCGCTGAAGACCGCGCCGGTAACAGAAAGGTTACTGCTGTTTGTGTGAGCGGTCACGCAGCACAAGCTGACTGATGATGACCATAAACAGCGAAAGTGCCATTAAAATCGTGGCCAGCGCATTCACTTCCGGTGAAACCCCGACTTTTACCATCGAGTAGATTTTCAGCGGCAGAATTTCATAGCCTGGTCCGGTAACAAATGAGGACACCACCACGTCATCCATTGACAGGGTAAAGCTCAGCAGCCAGCCCGCGATCACTGCCGGTAACGCCAGCGGCAGAATAATTTTGCGCAGAATGGTGAATTCCCCGGCCCCCAGATCACGTGCCGCTTCCAGCATTTTCACATCAAAATCTTTCAGCCGCGAATAGACTGTGACCACCACAAACGGCAGGCAGAAGGTAATGTGCGAGAACAGTAATGACCAGAAACCAAGCGACACCCCGAGGATCATAAACAACACCAGCAGGGAAATAGCCATCACGATATCCGGCGACATCATCACCACAAACAGCATACCGCCGACAAACGGTTTTCCTTTGAAGCGGTAGCGGTACAGTGCCACCGCTGTCAGTGAACCGATAACCGTGGCAAATGTGGCAGACAGAATTGCCATCGTCAATGAATGACCCGCCGCCTGCAGCAGGCTGTCATTATTGATCAGCGTGCTGTACCAGTCAGTCGTGAATCCCTGCCAGTTGATCCCGAAACGGGATGAGTTAAAGGAGTTCACAATCAGGATAACAATCGGGATGTATAAATAAGCATAGATGATGGTCATAAAACCACCGCGTAACAGGCGTCCTATCATTCCAGTTCACCCTTCTTATTCAACATTTTCGCCGCACGGTAATAAACATACAGCAGCAGCCCCATTGCTGCGGTCAGGAAGATACTGGTTGCCGCACCAAACGGCCAGTCACGGATGTTCAGGAACTGACTTTTTATCACGTTACCAATCAGCAGGTTTTTCGCCCCGCCCATCAGATCTGCCACATAGAACAGCCCCATCGCCGGCAGCAGCACCAGCAGACAACCGGCGATAATGCCCGGCATGGTCAGCGGCAGAATAATGCGGAAGAAGGTCTGAACTTTATTCGCCCCCAGATCACGTGCCGCTTCCAGTAAGGATTTATCGAGCTTTTCAATCGCGGAATAGAGCGGCATCACCATAAACGGCAGTAAAATATAGATAAGCCCGAGCACCACCGCTTCAGAGGTATACATCAGCTTAAAGGGTTTATCGATAAGCCCTGTCCATAATAAAAACTCATTCAGATAGCCGCGTGTACTGAGGAAAATTTTCAGCCCGTAAATACGGATAAGCGAGTTTGTCCAGAACGGGACTATCAGCAGGAATAACATCAGCGGACGATACTTCTGCGGCATCCTTGCAATAAACGCCGCAAACGGATAGCCGATCAGCAGGCAGCAGACCGTGGCAATCACCGCCATATTAAGCGAGTGCAGCATCACCTGTGCATACATCGGGTCAAATAAGCGCCGGTAATTGTCGAGGGTAAAGACCATATCGACCAGATTCGCGTCATTGCGTGTCAGGAAACTGGTGCCGATGATCATCAGATTGGGCAGGAAAACAAACAACAGTAACCAGGCGACAATCCCCGTGATCACGATAGTCTGGAGTGGTTTACGCGTCATTTTCATCGCCCAGCACCACCTCCCAGCTTTCAACCCATGTCACGGCGATTTTCTGATTCAGCGAGTGATCCACATCCGGGTCATCCTCATTAAAGAACTCACTGACCATCACCCGCTTGCCGTTTTCCATCTCCACTTCGGAATCCAGCGTCATACCTTTATAGTTGCGCTCGCGGACATAACCGATAAGCCCGGTAATCGGCTCATTATCATGGATTTCTTCAACACGCAGATCTTCCGGACGCAGCAGCACATGGACTCTCTGCCCCGGCGTGACATCCAGCGTGGTGTAAATATCACACTCGTGCCCTTCGACATTTGCGCGGATCCGCTGTTCATCGATTCGGTGCAGAACATCCGCATCAAAGATATTGATCTCACCGATAAACTGCGCCACAAACAGGTTTTTCGGCTCCTCGTAGATTTCACGCGGCGTGCCGTCCTGCTCAATCCTGCCGTCACGCATCACAATGATGCGGTCAGACATGGTCAGTGCCTCTTCCTGGTCGTGGGTGACAAACACAAAGGTGATCCCCAGCTGACGCTGAAGGGCTTTCAGTTCACTCTGCATCTGTTTGCGCAGCTTGTAATCCAGTGCGGAGAGAGATTCATCCAGCAGCAGCACTTCCGGTTTATTCACCACCGCACGGGCAATGGCAACACGCTGCTGTTGTCCGCCGGAAAGGTGCCCCGGTTTACGCCCGGCAAAATCCGCCAGCTGCACCATTTTCAGGGCTTCTTCCACACGCTGTGTGATTTCATGGTCCGGGGTTTTCTGCATACGCAGCCCGAACGCAACGTTTTCAAAGACTGTCATGTGCGGAAACAGGGCGTAGCTCTGGAAAACCGTGTTGATATGGCGCTGTTCAGCAGGGATATGCGTGATATCCTGGTCACCGAGCATAATGGTGCCTTCATCCGCATCCTCAAGCCCGGCGATTAACCGTAAAACCGTGGTTTTACCGCACCCGGACGGGCCCAGAATGGTGACGAACTCACCATGATTAATTGTGAGGTCTAAATGCTTAATTATGTTCTTGTCATCAAAGCTTTTGCTCAGCCCTTTCAGGGTGACAAGTGGTGTCAGAGAGGTTGTCTCAGTCATTTATGCTATTCACTCTATCCCGGAGGTCATGCAGATAGAACCGTAACTGAAAAAAGACTGTTAAAGCAGATTGGTCTACTTATGGCCAATGCCCAAAACCAGTTACGCCGTCAAAAAAAGAAGAGGGCATAATAAACACAGCGACCTTAAAATGAAAGCTGAAACGTCATCATGCCACTAATTTTTTGTTCATCTTTATTCATACATATCTTAACAATCATCCCCCTGATTGAAGGCATTTTCAAACAGGAATGCGATCTTATTGTCCGTGCGCAATATCTGCCGTTTTCGTACCGTAAACTATTAAAATAAACCCATTGTTAGATAAAACCTATCACATCGATAGCAGCAAGCCATTGGCTTCCCCGCGCCGCTTCCCGTATTGTTATTTTCAACGAAACAGGAGGAATCATCTATGTCTTTAATTAATACCCCAATCAAACCTTTCAAAAACATGGCATTCAAAAACGGTGAATTCATTGAAGTCACCGAAAAAGACACCGAAGGCAAATGGAGCATTTTCTTCTTTTATCCTGCTGACTTCACGTTTGTCTGCCCGACTGAGTTAGGCGACCTGGCTGACCATTACGATGAATTTCAGAAAATGGGCGTGGACATCTACTCTGTCTCCACTGACACCCATTTCACCCACAAAGCATGGCACAGCAGCTCAGAAACCATCGGCAAAATCAACTATGCCATGATCGGTGACCCGACCGGCGCACTGACCCGTAACTTCGAAAACATGCGTGAACTGGAAGGTCTGGCTGACCGCGGTACGTTCGTTGTTGACCCGCAGGGTATCATCCAGGCGATTGAAATCACTGCTGAAGGTATCGGCCGTGACGCATCTGACCTGCTGCGTAAAGTGAAAGCGGCTCAGTATGTTGCCAGCCATCCGGGTGAAGTCTGCCCTGCCAAATGGAAAGAAGGTGAAGCGACGCTGTCTCCGTCACTGGACCTGGTCGGTAAAATCTAAGCTCCCCCGTCTCCTTTCTTATTTACTGTTATCGGGTGCATTGCACCCGATTTTTTAAGGGAATAATCATGCTCGATAACACAATGAAAGCGCAGCTTAAAGCGTATCTCGAAAAATTAACCCGTCCGGTTGAGCTGGTATCAACCCTTGACGACAGTGCTAAGTCCGGTGAAATCAGAACATTATTACAGGAAATCGCTGAGTTATCGCCGAAGATTACCGTTCGCGAAGATAACAGTGCTTCTGCACGCAAGCCGTCATTCCTGATTGTCAATCCGGGACAGACGCAGGGCATCCGTTTTGCCGGTTCCCCGCTGGGTCATGAATTCACCTCACTGGTGTTAGCACTGTTACAAGTCGGCGGTCATCCGTCAAAAGAAGCACAGGAATTACTGGATCAGGTGCGCAATCTGGAAGGTGAATTCCATTTTGAAACCTATTATTCACTCTCCTGCCATAACTGCCCGGATGTGGTGCAGGCACTGAACCTGATGGCGGTACTTAATCCGAATATCACACACACGGCCATTGACGGCGGTCTGTTTCAGAATGAGATCACCGAACGCAATATCATGGGCGTGCCGGCGGTTTTCCTGAATGGTAACGAGTTCGGTCAGGGTCGTATGACACTGGCGGAAATCGTCAATAAAGTGGACAGCAACGCCGGTAAACGAGCAGCTGATGCTCTGAATCAGCAGGCACCGTATGAAGTGCTGATTGTCGGCAGCGGCCCTGCCGGAGCATCCGCAGCCGTGTATGCTGCCCGTAAAGGGATCCGTACCGGACTTATCGGTGAGCGTTTCGGCGGCCAGGTGCTGGATACCGTGGATATTGAAAACTATATCTCCGTACCCAAAACCGAAGGCGCAAAACTGGCGGCAGCACTGAAAGTGCATGTGGAAGATTACACCGCAGATGTGATTGATAACCAGAGCATCACGGCGCTGATCCCGGCCACGGAACAAGGCGGCCTGCATCAGTTACAGACCGCATCCGGTGCAACCCTGAAAGCGCGCAGCGTCATTATCAGTACCGGTGCCCGCTGGCGTAACATGGGTGTTCCGGGCGAGCAGGAATACCGCACCAAAGGGGTGACTTACTGCCCGCACTGTGACGGCCCGCTGTTCAAAGGGAAATCTGTGGCGGTGATCGGCGGCGGTAACTCCGGCGCGGAAGCCGCTATCGACCTGGCCGGTGTGGTGGAACACGTCACGCTGCTGGAATTTGCCCCGGAACTGAAAGCCGATGCGGTGTTACAGCAGAAATTACACAGCCTGGCAAACGTGGATATTATTGTGAATGCCCAAACCACCGAAGTGCTCGGCGACGGCAGCAAAGTGACCGGCTTACAGTACAAAGATCGTGTATCCGGTGAGCTTCACACACTGACACTGGCGGGGATTTTCGTTCAGATTGGCCTGCTGCCGAATACGCAGTGGCTGAAAGGAACACTGGATCTGAACCCGATGGGTGAGATTGTGGTCGATGCCCGTAACGAAACCAGTATTAAAGGGGTGTTCGGTGCCGGTGACTGCACCACCGTACCGTACAAACAAATTATTATCGCGGCAGGCGAAGGTGCCAAAGCGTCACTCAGCGCCTTTGATTACCTGATCCGCACCAGTACCAGAACCGCTGAATAGTCCGCTGTTCAGCTGTTGTACCCAAAGGCATCCGGGGGCGGATGCCTTTTTTTATTCCCCGCTAAACGCCGTCACACTCCGCCGGATCTGTTTGCGCAGCCAGCGGGTTTTCTGATGAATCGTAAAAGGCCGTTTTCCGTTCCGGAAAAGAGCGTTTCCTGTCACGACACAACAATACCTGCGGAGAAAAGACTTTTTTGTTTACTCTGCAGGAAAATAGCGGTTATATATAATCGCCTGCCCCTTACTGTTTATAATATCACTCTTATTATCACTCTTTTAACGTGTATATAATGATATCTTCTGCCTGCGCTGATTAATATTCAGCACTATGCCACATTTAATACAGACAAATATAACTATATTTATATTTATCACCATAGCAGTAAAGATAAACACCATATTATTATGTTTATTTCGTCACACTCTATTCATATACAAACACCGCAGACATACTTTAAGGTATAGCCCTCTCTGTTCTTAAAATTCGATACAATATATACCCGCCAGAGGAGTTCCCATGCGTTTTAAAACATTCATTCTGATTTCGGGATTATTGACCACGCTGTCCGGCTGTACCAGTGCATCACAGCAAATATCACCTCAGCCCGCACAACCAGCGGCAGAGCCGGTAAAATTACTCCCTGCACCGGCACAGAATTCCACCAGTAACAGCTGTATTGATGATATGTATCTGCTGCGCAAAACCAATGCCGGTGATTACCGGATATTATCCGGAAAATACGGTGAAGTCATGAATGAGTTTAATTTCCTGCGGGAAAATGAAAGCATTATGGATAATGACATTAAAATTTATATGAGAAACAGCCTGACGATAAAACTCGGTAAGGTATGCAGTGATATCAAACTGAGTGCATTCCGCTCAATCAAAAAGAAATCCAGCCTGAATGCCGGTTCATAAATAAAAAAGGCTTGCATTCAATACAAGCCTTTTTAAAACCCGGTTTTTGTCATTCAGAACTTTGTTCAATAATATCCCTGCAATATTCATAAAACAGAGTAAGAAATGCAAAATAGTCTTTTTCATTGTAATACTGAAGCGCTAAAAAGCGTTTTGCATCGGAATCGCCCTTTCCGGCCGCAATACGCAAATAATACTTTCCCTTCTCAATATCTTTTTTCACACCATAACGTCCGGTGAGATACAGTGTTCCCAGTAAAAACTGGGCATTTGTTTCTCCCTGTATCGCTTTTATATTCAACAACTCAATATTTTGCGACGGTGTTTCCGCAAAACAAAGTAACGGGATAAAAAATAAAGCTATCAAAAACCGGGAATATATTTTCATTTTTCCTTTATCCGTTAACAGTGTGCCGGGGTAACGATCATTTTTGATTTATTGTCTTTTCTTTACCGGCAACAATGACTTCAGGGGTGACTTTATGACTTTTATAAGGCTCGGACTGGCCGGTAAAACGCCCGCCGGTAATAATGGAAAATACTTCAGTCCGGCAAATACCATTCAGTTCACCCTTTTGCAGGATTTCCGTATTTTTGGCATTACAGGTTCCCATCATCATGCCATTAACGGCAACATGTTCCGCAGTCACATCACCTTCAATAACCCCTTTTTCCATAACGGAAACTTTAAATGCGCCGGCATTGATATTCCCTTTTACTTTTCCGTATATTTCGATATTACCTCCCGGGGTCATATCACCGGTTATTTCACAACCTGTTCCCACGATAGTAATACTCTTACCCGCCGGTTCATTTTTTACCGGTTCTGCTTTTGCCTGTTCCGCCTTCACAGATTCTGCTTTATTTACTTTATCTTTTTTATCGTCTTGTCTGAATAATGCCATAAAAAAACGCCTTCCTGTTGTGATGAAAAATAATACAAAGAGAAGCAACACGTACATGCTCATATGAAAATACAATTCTCTCCCGGAAGAGATAATGGCTATCAGTATTTCTCCCCAGAGAAACCAGAGACCGTATAAATATAAATGTATTTTCATTCGTTCAGCGTCATCATGCTTGCTGGTATACCGGCATATCACTGATACAACTTATATTTATCCGGATACGCATACCATTCTCTTCATCGATATAAAAAATAACATTATTAGCATCATAGTGATATTTAATATGACATTTCCGTTTTACAAATTTCTTCATAATATCTGCCAAGTCAGTTTTCATATCATCAAAAATCATAGATCCTCCTGATATTACGGTTATAAGTAATAATAAAATATACCTGAGCAGAGATGCATAAGATAAACCTATGGTTTTTCATCATAGATAACCATATAACTGCTGGTATTTAATACGCTGTTTTTTTGATTATTTTTCAGATCTTTTTCCAGATCGCCACCGAATTTGATCGGTATATCATCGCCGTCGTTATCGAAAAATGCCTGCCAGGCACCGGCGATTTCATCCGAGTAAAACTGATCACCGGATTTATCACGCTGTACCGGCACTGCCGGTAATGTACTGAACACATCACTGTGCGGGATCCGGCTTCCGGGCGGTAATTTTCCGGCAGGTTCCGGCAGGGTGGTCAGATCCATCGGAAACGGCATGCCCCGTCTGCCGGATAAAAAACGGTTTCTCAGAGAATCCGGAGACACGGCAACAACCGCCCCTATACCTTCTATTGTTTCCGATATCACCGGCTCAGATTGCCTGACAACCGGCTTTGCTGCAGACGATTCGGCGACTGAAACCGGAAAAATAAAGGGTAAAGAAAACAGCAGATATAATCTTATTTTTTTTATCTTAAACGTGTTATATGACATAAACATAAATATGTCCCGGCTCCGGATTCTCAGAGTTAATGATGATAAAATAATTTATCAATAAGTACTTACGACATCCCCATCGTAATGATTTCATTCATTATTTCTGTATAAATATACGTTATTATTGTTTAAATCATTTTCTGTAATCATGACAGTATGAGGGGTCTATTCTTCCTTCATGCTCACCGACCTTATGATGGTAATAGCTGCCTAACACAGAGAATAAATTATTAACATCGTTTGGTGTCATTTGCAGAGCAGCGAAATAACGCATAAGCATGTCCAGGTTAAAACAATTCACACCTCTTTCATAACGGGAAATTTGTTGCTGGCTGATGCTTAAAATTTTTGAAAGTTCAATACCGGATAACCCGAGCTGTCGGCGTTTATTCTTAAGAGCCTGACCTATTACACTGGAAATAGGATGAATATTTTTAATCACAAATCCTCCTGACGACTACATTACACTCTGACTGCTATTTTATAAATAAAACAACATATATTCTGTTTTATATGCCATGTGAAATAATAATAATCACTGAAAAGATAAACCAATATATTTCATGCCTGTTTCAGACACCTCCTTATTCAGTTAAATAATTAGCGTGATAATACATTCACACTCCATATAAGAGTAAAAATGTTATTTTCAACACTCATATTGTTTAGTGGCAAAATAATTAAATAATCAACTATTTTGTTGATCACAATATCACAGCAGCAGAGATTAATGCTCTCTGCTATCCCGTGTATGAATAAACATTATCGTCACTGACATTTCAGCTGTATTTCTTTTTATCACAGGGGGAATTGGTATTACAAAATGATTCTGATGATCATCTTGCTGCCATTACCTGTTATCGTTAATAGCCCTCTTTATATACGTTATTTTATTTTCATGTAAAGAGTAAATGACTTATAGCGGTGTGTGCAAATTTTTATTCACCTCTCTATTCAAATCTAACAATAGATTAAACCTATCAATAAAAATTTATTCATACCTTAAAAACAGAACAATAAGTTAAATTTACTAATCACATCAGTAAGTTAAATTGAAGTAACTGTTTTTACACAATAAATGCGATTTATCCTAAATATCCTGACCACTCTTCTCGCGATTACTCCTGAAGCACTCCGTTACACATTTATTATATTTTTTCACAAATAGCCATTTCGATTCTCAAATAATTAACAAATAATTGTGCTTATAATTATATTTTTTTGAGGTATTCGATTCAGGTTTAGTCGTGTGAAAACATATATTATGCTTACAGAGTCACATCAATTAGTATTATCATCTGATATAAATCAGCAATTCTGAATAAATGTATATTCGCAGGAAAAACTATCCGTTCATCCTGAACAGAATACATTTACCGGGATCTGCCTTTCCTTTCCGGCGGATCCACTATTATTTTCCTGTTCACATAAATAAATATCCCCCGGCATAGCCGGGGGAATGTTGTGCACAAGAAGCCACAGACACTTCTGTCTGTGGCTTTTATTATTGTTACTACCGATCAGTAACGTTTCTTCTTTACTTCGGCTCAGCAGAGGATACCGTTCCTTTTTGTACTACCTGAACGTCATTATTCGCATCCACGATGATATCAAATACAATCCATTGCGAAGACTTAGCGACATTCACATCCGGAGCATTAAAACTCATCATTCTCGATGTTCCCGGTTTCAGTGTTAAGTCCGGGTTCAGGAACAGCAACACCTTCGCTGTCGATAATTTAGCTGCAGGGCCTGAGAAGTTTTTAACATAATAGGTATAGGTTCCTGTATGTCCTTTCTCTATGGTTATCGTTTCAACACCCGGTGCTGCTTTCTGATCTTTATCCAGTGATGCATCTGCACCGGCCGGATTTTGAGCGGACGTCGGGTAATACACATGGATCCGGGCGCCTCCGCCGACAGGCGGAACCAGTAAATGCGCATCCAGATCTTGCGGTGCTTCACTCCACTGCAAAATAATACGACCGAACTTGGTGTCCAGTGACGGAGACAATGCAAACTTAAAGTTTGTATCCGCGCCACTCTTCACGACCATAAAGTCATCGTAGTCGTCGTAATTATCCGCCGTGATCTTAATTGCATACTTACCGCCAACCAGATCAACCTTAAACTTGCCGGTTGCATCCGTTGTTATCTCGTGCAGCAATTCTGATCCATCCTCCGAGAAGATCTTAACGTTTGCACCTTTCACCGGGCTGTCTCCGGGCTTAACCGCATCAATGACCAGCACCGATGTCGTGAACAACTCTTCAAAGGAAACCTTCTGATCAGCATTCACGGACTGACTTCCCTGTTCGGCACTGACCACAATGTCATAGACCGGGGTCTTGGTACTGATCAGTTTGACCTTTACTTTACCCTCTGCGTCTGTCTGCTGTGAAGTCTCAGAGAATGTAGCGGAAGCACCGGCAGTATTGGTCCAGAGAATCGTTACACCACTCACGGGGTTGTCATTCGCGTCACGGACTTCGGCAATAAATTCAAAGAAATCAGTACCGTTGGCAATCTTCCGCTCCTGAACACCGCTGAGACTCACATCCTCGATTTCTGCGGTTGCGATATCACTTGTCAGAGTGACAGTAACCGGTACAACCGCGAATGCTTGTCCGTCGAGATCAATCGTGATGTTAGCATTACCGGCTTTGGTGCCCTTCAGGACTGCGCTGTAAGTTCCGTCCGGGTTTTTCGTTGTTGTACTTACTTTGCTGTCCGTCAGGTCTGATTTAAACTTCACATCCTGAGAGGGGATATTGTTTCCGAATTTGTCTTTCAGAATGAACGTCAGTGTTGACTCGTCATCGTCATTCGCCACAATAGTCATCGGATCAGCCGACAGCGATGATTGACCGGTATCCGGATTCGCGCTGTCCGGCGTCACCGCATACACGTCGGATTCCGCCTCACTGCCCCAGCCGTTCAGTTTCAGTGAAGCTTTGTTACCGGCACTCACGGTCTGTGCGGTATAGACGCGCTCATACTCACCGTTGCCCTTATCATCCCAGTCACCGGCTTTTACGGCAGCATTCGGCACCGTAACGGTATCTGCCGTCAGGACGTCTTTCTGCCCGGTAACGCCGTTACCCTGCCCGTCCTTCAGCGTGACCGTGACCTTGATATCGTCACCGGCGGTATAAGTATCCTTATCCCGCTCAATGGCTGAGCCCCCCTCAACGATACTGCCCTGGGCCACCGCATACACGTCAGATTCCGCCGCACTGCCCCAGCCGTTCAGTTTCAGTGAAGCTTTGTTACCGGCACTCACGGTCTGTGCGGTATAGACGCGCTCATACTCACCGTTGCCCTTATCATCCCAGTCACCGGCTTTTACGGCAGCATTCGGCACCGTAACGGTATCTGCCGTCAGGACGTCTTTCTGCCCGGTAACGCCGTTACCCTGCCCGTCCTTCAGCGTGACCGTGACCCTGATATCATCACCGGCGGTATAAGTACTCTTATCCCTCTCAATGGCTGAGTCCGCCTGAACGACACTGCCCTGCGTCACCGCATACACGCCGGATTCGGCCGCACTGCCCCAGTCATCCAGTTTCAGCGAGACTTTGTTACCGCTACTCGCTTTCTGCGCGGTATAAACGCGCTCATACTCACCATCGCCCTGATAAGTCCAGACATCGGCTTTTTCGGCAGTATTCGGCACAATGACGGCTTTTTCTGTCAGGAGAGCGACCTCTTGTCCCCGGATACCGTTACCCTGCCCGTCCTTCAGCGTGACCGTGACCTTGATATCGTCACCGGCAGTATACGTCCCCTTATCAACACGCACCCCGGAAGCAGACTGCTCCACGCCGCCAATAGTGATACTGTAAGCCGCTGATTCTGATGCCGTTGTCCAACCGTCCAGTTTTACTGAGACCTTATTGTCAGCACTTTCATTTTTTGCAGTGTAATTCCGTTCATAGCTGCCGTCGTTCCTGTCAGACCAGTCACTGCCTGCTTTTTCACCTGTATTCGGTACGATGACAGTCTGTGCTGTCAGGGACGAGACCTGTCCGGTAACACTGTTACCGTAGGTATCTTTCAGCATAACCGTTACTTTGATATCTTTGCCTGCCGTGTAATTCTGTTTATCCGTTATAACCTGTGAGGTCGTCTGCGCCACACTGCCTGCGGTTATGGCATACACGGAAGAGTGTACTGCACTGCTCCAGCTGTCCGGTTTCAGGGATGCCTTCAGATTTGTGCCCGATTTTTCTGCGGTATAGACGCGCTCATACTCACCGTCCCCCTTCTCAGTCCAGGCACTGCCCGCTTTTGCGGCGGCATTCGGCACAATGACAGCTTTTTCTGTCAGGAGAGCGCCCTGCCCGGAGATACCGTTACCCTGTCCATCTTTCAGCGTCACTGTCACCGTCAGATCACTGCCGGCAATGTAAGTCTCCTGATCAGTGCGAATCAATGACATGGATGGCACCGCACTGCCCGGTACAAATGTCGCAGGTTTTGACATTGTATTATCATTAACCTTTGCGGTTACCATAATATCCGTTGCCACCGTGCTGCTCAGGCTGAAAAAGGCCTCTCCCTTCTCATTCGTCAGTGATGTCTCTCCCGCCGGCGTTGCCGCCGGATCGGTGCTGAACGTCACAGAAACAGAGGGTACCAGGTTACCTTTGCTGTCCGTTACAATGACTTTGACGGTGTTCTGAGCCACTCCGTCTGCCGGTTTGTTATTCACCGGTACCGTCATATTGCCGTCAAGGATCTCCGCCGTTGCACTGTCTGCGGTAAATGTCACATTGACGAATGCCGTTTTACCGTTCACCTGCGCAGTCACCTTCGTTTTACCGGCGTTGGTGTTCGTCAGCTCAAAGATGGTCTCACCGTTGCTGTCCGTTGTCAGCTGAGACTGCGGCGGCACAGCATCGTTGTCCGCAATGAACTGTACGGAATAGCCCGGGATACGGTTACCATAAGCATCCAGAACCGTTGCCTGCACCCGGTTTACCGCTGTGCCGTCAGCTTTCTGATCGTCATCCACGATTTTCAGTTGCGAGTCTGTCATGGTGGCTGTGGATTCATCCGGCTTAAACACCAGCTGTCTGGTGACACTGCTGTCGTTAATGCTGAAGGTGTAATCCTCAGAGCCGGCTTTGGTGTTGGTGATAAAAACACGCAGGCGACCCTGGTTATCCGTGATCCCGCTTACCGGCTGG